>NZ_JBJJLN010000001.1:0-285284 GCF_046230725.1 Pseudomonas sp. KCJK9000
GCATGGCGCGATATCGCGTCGTAAGAACAAGGCGGTCGCGCGCGTCTGCTACAGGCGTTATTGGCCGGAAACAAACGTAGGAGCGAGCGCAGCTCGCGATGCGCCGCGCGGGCGGCGCTCGGTTTCACAGGCACCCTCAAAAACCGCCCCTTTCATCTATCTCAAACCTTCTGATCAAAAGTTGCTCAAATCCTGAGCAATTTCCGCTATAATTCGCGCCCCTCATTTTCGGCAGGCCCTGCGCGCGCTGTTAACCAATGAAACTCATCGTCAAAGTCTTCCCAGAAATCACCATCAAAAGCCGGCCGGTGCGCAAGCGCTTCATCCGCCAGCTCGGCAAGAACATCCGCAACGTGCTCAAGGATCTGGATCCAGAGCTCGCGGTCGATGGCGTCTGGGACAATCTCGAAGTGGTCACCCGCGTCGAGGACGAGAAGGTTCAGCGCGAGATGATCGAGCGCCTGACCTGCACGCCGGGTATCACCCACTTCCTGCAGGTAGAAGAATACCCGCTGGGTGATTTCGACGACATCGTCGCCAAGTGCAAGCACCACTTCGGCCATCTGCTGGCAGGCAAGCGTTTTGCCGTACGTTGCAAACGTGGCGGGCACCACGACTTCACCTCGATGGACGTCGATCGTTACGTCGGCAGCCAGCTGCGCCAGCAATGCGGCGCCGCCGGCATCGACCTGAAGGCGCCAGAGGTAATGGTGCGTATCGAAATCCGCAACCAGCGCCTGTACGTCATTCACAACCAGCACAACGGCATTGGCGGTTACCCGCTTGGCGCTCTTGAGCAGACGTTGGTACTGATGTCCGGTGGCTTCGACTCCACCGTGGCCGCCTACCAGATGATGCGCCGCGGCCTGATGACCCACTTCTGCTTCTTCAACCTTGGGGGCCGTGCCCATGAGCTGGGGGTAATGGAAGTTGCGCATTATCTGTGGAAAAAGTACGGCAGCAGCCAGCGGGTGCTGTTCATCAGCGTGCCGTTCGAAGAAGTGGTCGGCGAGATTCTCAACAAAGTCGACAACAGCTACATGGGCGTGACCCTCAAGCGCATGATGCTGCGCGGCGCCGCGCACATGGCCGAGCGCCTGCAGATCGATGCGCTGGTCACTGGGGAAGCGATTTCCCAGGTCTCCAGCCAGACGCTGCCGAACCTGTCGATCATCGACTCGGCCACCGACAAGCTGGTGCTGCGCCCATTGCTGGCCAGCCACAAGCAAGACATCATCGACCAGGCCACGCAAATTGGCACGGCCGACTTCGCCAAGCACATGCCCGAATACTGCGGCGTCATCTCGGTGAACCCGACCACCCATGCCAAGCGTCACCGCATGGAACATGAAGAAAAGCAGTTCGACATGGCCGTGCTGGAGCGCGCCTTGGAGCGCGCCAAGTTCATCTCCATCGACCATGTGATCGACGAGTTGGGCAAGGACATCGAAATCGAGGAAGTGGCCGAGGCGTTGCCGGGCCAGATCGTCATCGATATCCGTCACCCCGATGCCCAGGAAGACCAACCTCTGGTGCTGGACGGGGTCGATGTGCAGGCCATGCCGTTCTACGCGATCAACAGCAAGTTCAAGCATCTGGACCCTACACGCCAGTACTTGCTGTACTGCGACAAAGGTGTGATGAGCCGTTTGCACGCACACCACCTGCTCAGCGAGGGACATGCCAATGTGCGTGTTTATCGTCCGACATAAGACGCCAGGGCTGTATGGCGGCAGCATCCGCCATCGCCCTCCCGACCATCGGGCCCGCTGAGCCTCAAACTCTACCTATTCGCCGCCTACACTGGCGGCAACCGAATCCTCTGATCGAGATACAGTTGTGATCGAAAATCTGCGTAACATCGCCATCATCGCCCACGTTGACCATGGTAAAACCACCCTGGTCGACAAACTCCTGCGTCAGTCCGGCACCCTGGAGCGTAACGAGCTCAACGACGAGCGCGTCATGGACTCCAACGACCAGGAAAAAGAGCGCGGTATTACCATTCTGGCGAAAAACACCGCCATCAACTGGAATGGCTACCACATCAACATCGTCGACACCCCCGGCCACGCCGACTTCGGTGGCGAGGTTGAGCGTGTAATGTCGATGGTCGACTCCGTGCTGCTGCTGGTCGATGCCCAAGACGGCCCAATGCCGCAAACCCGCTTCGTAACCAAGAAAGCGTTCGAAGCCGGCCTCAAGCCAATCGTCGTGATCAACAAGGTCGACCGTCCGGGTGCGCGCCCTGATTGGGTACTGGACCAGATCTTCGACCTGTTCGACAACCTCGGTGCCACCGACGAACAGCTGGACTTCAAAGTCGTCTACGCCTCGGCCCTGAACGGCATTGCCGGCCTGGACCACACCGCCATGGGCGAAGACATGACCGCCCTGTACCAGTCGATCGTCGACAACGTACCTGCGCCATCGGTTGACCGTGAAGGCCCGTTCCAGATGCAGATCTCCGCTCTGGACTACAACAGCTTCCTCGGCGTTATCGGCGTTGGCCGTATCGCCCGTGGTCGCGTCAAGCCGAACACGCCAGTGGTCGCCATCGACACCAATGGCAAGAAGCGTAACGGCCGTATTCTCAAGCTGATGGGCCACCACGGCCTGCACCGCGTCGACGTGGAAGAAGCCCAGGCTGGCGACATCGTCTGCATCAGCGGTTTCGACGAGCTGTTCATCTCCGACACGCTGTGCGCCCCAGATGCGGTAGAAGCGATGAAGCCGCTGACCGTTGACGAGCCAACCGTTTCGATGACCTTCCAGGTCAACGACTCGCCGTTCTGCGGCAAGGAAGGCAAGTTCGTCACCAGCCGTAACATCAAGGACCGTCTGGACAAGGAACTGCTGTACAACGTAGCTCTGCGCGTTCAGGAAACCGATTCCCCAGACAAGTTCAAGGTATCGGGCCGTGGTGAGCTGCACCTGTCGGTACTGATCGAAACCATGCGCCGTGAAGGCTTCGAGATGGCCGTGGGCCGTCCTGAAGTGATCATCCGCGAAGTCGACGGCGTCAAGCAGGAGCCGTTCGAGAACGTCACCATCGACATCCCTGAAGAATCCCAGGGCAAGGTGATGGAAGAGATGGGCCTGCGTAAGGGCGACCTGACCAACATGGTTCCGGATGGCAAGGGCCGTGTCCGCCTGGAGTACAACATTCCAGCCCGTGGTCTGATCGGTTTCCGTAACCAGTTCCTGACCCTGACCAACGGTGCAGGCATCCTGACTTCGATCTTCGATCGCTACGACACCATGAAGTCGGGCCAGATGTCCGGCCGTCTGAACGGCGTTCTGGTTTCGGTCGAAACTGGCAAGGCGCTGACCTACTCGCTGGAAACTCTGCAGGCGCGTGGCAAGCTGTTCGTCGAACACGGCCAGGAGATCTACAACGGTCAGATCATCGGCCTGAACAGCCGCGACAACGACCTGGGCGTTAACCCGACCAAAGGCAAGAAGCTCGACAACATGCGTGCTTCGGGCAAAGACGAAGTCATCGCCCTGGTACCGCCAGTTCGCCACACCCTCGAGCAGGCTCTGGAATTCATCCAGGACGACGAGCTGTGCGAAGTGACGCCGAAGTCGATCCGTCTGCGCAAGAAGATCCTGGACGAAGGCGAGCGTACCCGCGCTGCCAAGAAAGCCAAGAACTGAGTTAGCTCAGGCTGAATGAAAACGCCCCCGGTCGAAAGGCTGGGGGCGTTTTTGTTTTGAGGGTGCGCAGTTTTTGTAGCTGATGTCTCAAGGTTGTGTAGTTTGCATCTGCCAGTGCATTTTGCGACTTGTGGGCGCTTTTGGTCATGCCTAGCGTGGCGTGCATTTTCTTGGATAGGAAGCATGACCATGAATTACCGCTTGGCAATGGCCATCCCCTGCCTGATGGTTGGCCTGCAGGCTTGCACCGGGCGCGAATGCGCCAATGCGCGACCGCAGGATGTCGTCCAGTGCCACATGGACAAGGTGCGCCAGGCACCCTTGGAAGCAGAACTGTTGGAACAGGCCTCCGAGCCTGGCTATGCATTGCGTCGTCTGCAGATGGTTTCGCAAGTGTGGGAGCCAGCCCCGGTGCTGGAGCCGCGCCGCTGGGTGCACAATGTCGAGCTGCACATTCCCGACAACGCAGTGCCTGACAAAGCCTTGCTGGTGGTGAACAACGGCGTGCGGCACGGGCCGGCGCAAGTCCCCGACTATGCTCGAGAAGCGTTGCGCGAAATCGCCCTCAAGGCGCAGATGGCCGTGGTCATGATCAGCGATGTACCCAACCAGTACGTGACCTTTAGCGATGTCGACAAGCCATTGCGCGAAGATGACGCCGTGGCCCACACCTGGGCCCACTCATTGCGCGGGGCTGCGCCGGAACTGCCGCTGCATGTGCCGATGGCTGCGGCGGCGAGCCGGGCGATGGACTTGGCCCAGCAGGAACTGGCAAAGCAGGGCCTCACGGTTGAGCGTTTCATCATCACCGGTGCCTCCAAGCGCGGCTGGAGTGCGTGGCTTACGGCATTGGCCGATGAGCGGGTGATGGCCATCGTGCCCAGTGTGATCGACATCGCGGACGTTTCGGCGATGTTGACCGGATTGCGCAAGCGTTATGGGGGGCACTGGCCTCTGGCGCTGGGTGCTTACCAGCAGGCCGGTGTTCTGCAGCAACTGGGCACCCCAGCATTCGAGCGGCTGATGATGATGATGGATCCGATGCAGTACCTGGGCGAGGAGGGGCAGCGGCTGGCCATTCCCAAATATCTGGTGTCTGCCAGCGGCGACGACTTCTTCGCACCTGACCCGGTCACTGATTATCAGCAGCGCCTACCTGGCGTGACCAGTTTGAGGGTGTTGCCTAACTCTGACCATGGTGGCGTGCGAAAAGCGGTGGTCAGCACCTTGGTGCCGCTTGTTACACGCCTGCGCGATGGCAAGCCACTGCCTAGTGTGAAGGTGACAGCGAGCGGGCAGGCCGGGCAGATGTTGGTCGATTTTTCCGAACCGCCAGTGGCGGTGAAGGTATGGACGGCGGGCAACAGTCGGGACCGAGATTTCCGCTATGCCTGCGGGGTGCGTTACCTGTCCGAGACGCTCGCGCCCGAGCAACACTTCGTTTTGCAACGTACGGCGCCAGCTACTGGGTGGCAAGCGCAGTTCGTCGAAGCGAAGTTCGCTGATGGCTTCATCGCAACCAGCCCGGTCAGCGTATTGCCGCAGAGCTATCCCGAGCACCCTCCGATGGATCAGGGGGGGGCTTGCCGCAGCTTCCCCGCGTAGATCGCTTCAGAGGCTGGCTCTGTCGGGCGATGGCTGGTGCCGGTTCGCTGCAAGGGTGCGGCAGCGCATCCGCCTGGCCTCAGGTGCCGGGGTGGGTTTGTTTTTTGGTTGCGGGTAGGCCAGCTTGGGTTCGCCTTGGCATTTTCAGCGCCTGGGAGATCGAGCGCCGCCCGCGCGGCGCATCGCGAGCTGCGCTCGCTCCTACGTTTGTTTCGGGCCAGTTATGCCTGTGGGATTTGCGCGCGAACGCCTCGGTGCATGGCGCGAGATAGCGTCGTATGGACCAGGCGGTCGCGCGCGCCTGTCACAGGCGTTACTGGCCCGAAACAAACGTAGGAGCGAGCGCAGCTCGCGATGCGCCGCGCGGGCGGCGCTCGATATCCGCCGCACCACCACAATCAAGTCAATAACATCAGCTCGATATCCGCCGCACCGCAACACTCAACTCAATAGCGTCAGCGCCCAACCACCTTCGGCTTGTACGCGCAATAACCCGGCCGCGGCCCAACCTTGGGGTGATTGCGGCAGGTGTCCGGGCGTTTGTCATAAATGGTGCACAGCCGGCTTTTACGATCCAGATAGAGGCAATCGTCGTTGCTCATGCGGGTCAGGGTGAAGATCCCCGACTTCTGGTTGAAGCGCTCGATGATGCCGTCTTTCTGCAGGCGTTTGGCGATGTTCTTCGGCGGCTCGTCTTTTTCGAACTCATCCACTACGCCGATGCGGATCAGATCCTTGATCTTCACCTCTACCGGCAGGGTGCAGCACGTCGAATGGCAGCCATGGCACATATTGCTGGTGTAGCGCTGCCAAGTCTCCAGGCGGTCGACTTCGGCCGCGGCGATCAGGGTCGTTTTCATCGTTTTATAAGAGGTGAATCACGGTCTTGGGGCGCGCGATGATACCGGAGTTGTTCAAATTGTGAACAACCTTTTGCCGGATTTGGCAATCGGGCATGAAAACTGCGAACGTCATCTGTCACTCTGTGTCGAAGTGGCTAGTCTCAACACTCTCCCTGTGATTCGTCCATTTGCCCGAGGATGCCGTATGTCCCAGGAAACCAACCCACGTGACGCCGAGGTGGCCGATTTTCGCGCCGCGGTGCTGAGCAAACTGACCTACGCGGTCGGCAAAGACCCAGAGCATGCCTTCGACCATGACTGGTTCGAAGCCATCGCCCTGGCTGCGCGCGACCACATGGTCGACCACTGGATGGACCACACCCGCCAGGCTTACCGCCGCAGCCAGAAGCGGGTCTATTACCTTTCCCTGGAGTTTCTCATCGGCCGGCTGCTGTACGACAGCCTGAGCAACCTCGGGTACCTGGAGATCGCCCGTGAAGCGCTGCAAGGCCTGGGCGTGGATCTTGAGCGCATTCGCCTGCTCGAACCCGATGCGGCCTTGGGCAACGGTGGCCTGGGGCGTCTTGCCGCGTGCTTCATGGAAAGCATGTCGACACTGGGCATTGCCGCCCACGGTTACGGCATCCGCTACGAGCATGGTTTGTTCCGTCAGGCCGTGGTCGACGGCTGGCAACAGGAGCAGACCGAGAACTGGCTGGATTTCGGCAACCCTTGGGAGTTCGAGCGGGCAGAGGTGATCTACCCCATCAGCTTCGGCGGTAGCGTCGAAACGGTACACGACGCCCATGGCGAACAGCGTCAGGTGTGGTGGCCGGGCGAGACCGTGCGGGCAGTGGCCTATGACACCCCGGTGGTGGGCTGGCGTGGCTCGAGCGTGAACACCCTGCGCCTTTGGCGTGCGCGGGCACTGGAAGAGCTGCACCTGGAACGCTTCAATGCCGGCGACCATTTGGGCGCTGTCGCCGAAGTGGCCAGGGCCGAGAGCATCTCGCGCGTGCTCTACCCAGCCGACAGCACCGAGGCTGGGCAGGAGTTGCGCCTGCGCCAGGAGTACTTCTTCGTGTCGGCATCGCTGCAGGACTTGCTGCGCCGTCACCTGAACATGCACAAAGACCTGCTCAACCTGCCTGACGCGGCCGCCATCCAGCTCAACGATACGCACCCCTCGATTGCTGTGGCCGAGCTGATGCGCCTGTTGGTCGATCAGCATGAAATCCCCTGGGACACCGCCTGGTCGCTAACCGTCGGCACCCTGGCCTACACCAACCACACGCTGCTTCCGGAGGCGCTGGAAACCTGGCCGGTGGCGCTGATGGAGCGCATGCTGCCGCGGCACATGCAGATCATTTACCTGATCAATGCCTATCACATCGACGCTCTGCGCGCCAAAGGGCAGCACGATTTCGACGTGCTGCGCGCCGTGTCGCTGATCGAAGAGGACAACGGCCGTCGGGTGCGCATGGGTAACCTGGCGTTCCTCGGGTCGCACAGCGTGAACGGTGTGTCGGCGCTGCACAGTAAGCTGATGAAAAGCACGGTGTTCTCCGAGTTGCACAAGCTTTACCCCGAGCGCATAAACAACAAGACCAACGGCATCACCTTCCGCCGTTGGTTGTTCCAGTCCAACCCGCAATTGACCGCGATGCTGACCGAAGCGCTTGGCCCAGAGCTGCTGGACGACCCCGAAGGCCGCCTGGCCGGGCTGCTGCCGTTTGCTGACAAGTCCAGCTTCCGCAAGGCGTTCGCTGCCCAGCGGCTGCACAGCAAGCGTGCGCTGGCCAGCATCATCCAGGACCGCATCGGGGTCACGGTGAACCCCGAGGCGCTGTTCGATGTGCAGGTCAAACGGATTCACGAATACAAGCGCCAGTTGCTCAACCTGCTGCACACCGTGGCGCTGTACCAGGCCATGCGCAACGACCCCGGCACCGACTGGGTACCACGGGTGAAGATCTTCGCCGGCAAGGCCGCTGCCAGCTACCAACAGGCCAAGCTGATCATCAAGCTAGCCAACGACATCGCGCGGGTCGTGAACAATGACCCGACCGTGCGCGGCCTGCTGAAGGTGGTATTTCTGCCCAACTACAACGTCAGCCTGGCCGAGAGCATCATTCCGGCGGCGGACCTGTCCGAGCAGATTTCCACGGCCGGTTACGAGGCATCCGGTACCAGCAACATGAAGTTCGGCCTCAATGGCGCGCTGACCATCGGCACACTCGATGGCGCCAACGTCGAGATGTGCGAACACGTGGGTGCGGACAACATGTTCATCTTCGGCCTCACCGCCCAGCAGGTAGAGGCGCGCCGCAAAGCCAACGATTTCGGCGCCAGCGCCGCGATTGCCGCCTCCAATCGGCTGAACGACGTGCTTCAAGCCATCCGTAGCGGGGTGTTCTCACCTGACGATCCGTCGCGTTACAGTGGGCTGATCGACGGGCTGGTCGCCTATGATCGCTTCCTGGTGTGCGCGGACTTCGATGCCTACTGGGATGCCCAGCAGCGGGTCGAAGAGCTGTGGCACACCCCGGAGCAGTGGTGGCGCATGGCCGTGCTCAATACGGCCAAGATGGGCTGGTTCTCGTCGGATCGGACCATTCGCGAATATGCCACCGAAATCTGGAAGGCTCTGGATTGATATAAGCCCGTGCTGGCGCCTTCGCCAGTTAACCCGCTCCTACCATCAGCAATCTCCGGCTGCTTGGTGGGAGCGTGTTCACCCGCCAATGGCCCTTGGGCCGACCACCTGCCTGGCGCAGGCTGAACTACCGACCTATTGTGCCGTCAGAGAGCCGTGGTGAGTCTCATCACTCGCTAGCTCGCCACTCTCACTGTAAACTGCGGGGGTTTATCTCCCCCTATCCTTTCGGAGCCATACATGTCCCGCGTTACCCTGAGTCGCTATCTGATTGAGCAGACCCGCAGCAACAATACCCCTGCCGATCTGCGCTTCCTGATCGAAGTGGTGGCGCGTGCGTGCAAGGAAATCAGCCATCACGTGTCCAAAGGCGCCCTGGGCGGCGTGCTGGGCAGCATGGGCACTGAAAACGTGCAGGGCGAAGTCCAGAAGAAACTGGACGTGATCTCCAACGATATCCTGCTTGAAGCCAACGAGTGGGGCGGCCACCTGGCCGGCATGGCCTCCGAGGAAATGGACAACGCCTACCAGATCCCGGGTAAGTATCCCAAGGGTGCCTACCTGCTGGTCTTCGACCCACTGGACGGCTCGTCGAACATCGACGTCAACGTTTCGGTCGGCACCATCTTCTCGGTACTGCGTTGCCCTAACGAATACCTGAGCCAGAACGAAACCCTTAACGAAAACGCCTTCCTGCAGCCAGGCACCCAGCAGGTCGCCGCCGGTTATGCCATTTATGGCCCGCAGACCATGTTGATCCTGACCCTGGGCAATGGCGTCAAGGGCTTCACCCTGGACCGCGAACTGGGCAGCTTCGTCCTGACCCACGAAAACATCCGCGTCCCGGAAACCACCGCCGAGTTCGCCATCAACATGTCCAACCAGCGTCACTGGGAAGCGCCAGTGCAGCGCTACGTGGGCGAACTGCTGGCAGGCGAGACCGGCCCGCTGAAAAAGAACTACAACATGCGCTGGATCGCCTCGATGGTCGCCGATGTGCATCGCATCCTGACCCGCGGTGGCCTGTTCATGTACCCGCGCGATGCCCGTGAGCCGAGCAAGCCGGGCAAGCTGCGCCTGATGTACGAAGCCAACCCGATGTCGTTCATCATCGAACAGGCTGGCGGCGCCTCGACCAATGGTTACGATCGCATCCTCGACATCAAGCCTGAGAGCCTGCACCAGCGCGTGTCGGTAATCCTTGGCTCGAAGGAAGAGGTCGAGCGCGTCACCGCCTACCACAAGGAGTAAATCATGCTCGCACCTTGGCAGCCGTTGCTGGAGTGGTGGTTCGGTTGGGGCACCAGTCCCCAGGCCGTGGCTGACGAGAAGAGCACGCTGTGGTTCGGTAAGCACTACGATGCCGAGGCACAAGCGCTGTTCGGCGACCTGGTCGAGCACGCCCTGGCCGGTGGGCTCGACGAATGGCAGCAGAGCCCGCAAGGCTGGCTTGGCCTGTTGATCCTGCTGGACCAGTTGCCGCGCATGCTTTACCGAGACACGCCGCGCGCCTTCGAGGGCGACCGGCGGGCCCAGGTAGTGGCTCTGCAGGGCCTGCAGAAGCACTGGGATTACCAGTTGCTGCCGATCCAGCGGGTGTTCGTGCTGCTGGTGCTGGAGCATGCCGAGGTGTTGGACTGGCAGAACATGTGTGTCGAGCGCTATCAGGCGCTGCTACAGGAACAGCCCGAGGAGCACCGGCGTTTGTTCGAAGGCTTCCTTGATTACGCCGAGCAGCACCAGCGGGTGATCGCGCGGTTCGGCCGCTTCCCGCACCGTAACCTGGTGTTGGGGCGGCCGAGTACCAGTGAGGAGATGGACTTCCTGCTGGAGCCTGGGTCCAGGTTCTGATCAGAGCGCCTCTTCGCGGGTGAACCCGCGAAGAGGCGCCGCCGCATTCAGATCCTGAAACTACCCACTAAGTGCTTCAACCGTTCGACCTGATGTTCAAGGTCATTGCAGGCGCGCAAGGTGCTCTGCAGGTTCTGCACGCCTTCCTGATTCAACGTGTTGATTTCGGTGATGTCGACATTGATCGACTCGACCACCGCCGTTTGTTCTTCCGTGGCGGTGGCCACCGACTGGTTCATGCCATCGATCTCGCCAATGCGCTGGGTCACACTGCCTAGTCGCTCGCCGGCCTGGTTGGCGATACCAACGCTGTGGTCACTGTGCTCACGGCTCTGGTTCATGGTGCTGACGGCCATCTGCGCGCCTGCCTGCAGTTCTTCGATCAGGCGCTGCACCTGCTGCGCCGACTCCTGTGTACGGTGCGCCAGGTTGCGTACCTCGTCCGCCACCACGGCAAAGCCGCGCCCGGCCTCGCCGGCACGGGCCGCCTCGATCGCGGCGTTGAGCGCCAGCAGGTTGGTTTGCTGGGATATGCCGCTGATCACATCGAGGATCTGACCAATGTTGGCGGTATGCTCATTGAGCGTTGAGATATTGCCGCACGAATCGCTGATGCGCGCCGATAGCTGGTTCATCACCTCAATGGTGCGGCCGACCACCTGCTGGCCATCTTCGGCCAAGCCCCGCGCCTCGCTGGAGTGCTGCGAGGCCTGGGCGGCATTCTGGGCGATCTCCTGCGCGGCGGCGCCTAACTGGTTAATCGCGGCTGCCACGCTGCTAGTGCGGCTGGACTGCTGATCGGCTTTGTCGATCGACGCATTCGACGCGCTCACCACCTGGGCTGCCACGGCATTGACCTGGCTGGTGGCCGAGGCTACCTCACGAATCGACTGGTGGATACGCTCGACGAAGCGGTTGAACGACTGGCCGAGGCTGCCGAACTCATCGTGTGCATGAATGCTCAGGCGCCGGGTGAGGTCGCCTTCGCCTTCGGCGATGTCATGCATGGCGCGGCCCATCAGGTGCAAGGGCGCCATCAATACGCGGATCAGCAAACCCAACAGGGCGATGATCACCACCACCGCGATCAGCGTAGCGACCACCGCTGAGCTGCGTAGATCGCCCAGCATGGCGAAGGCTGCGTCCTGGTCGAGTACCAGGGCGACGTACCAGTCGGCCGAAGGCACTCCGTCGATGTGGGTGAAGTTGATGAACTGCTTGCGCCCACCTGCTTCGAGTTCCATCAGGCCGCTGCCGATTCGAGGCGTGTCCTGGGGGTAGATATCGGCCAGGGTTTTCAAGGCCAGCTCGGCGTCGGGGTGAATCATGACTTTGCCCTGGCCGTTGACGATGAAGGCATGGCCTTGGCCGTTGAAGTTCAGCGCATTGATCAGGTCGCTGACGGTCTTCAGGTCGGTATCCACACCACTGACCCCCACCAGTCGCCCGGCTTGCTGTACCGGTGTCGCCAGGGTGATCACCAGCTTGCCGGCCGATGCCGAAAGGTAGGGCTCGGTAACGATGGTCTGGCCGCTGGCAGTGGCAGCCTTGTACCAGCCGCGAGCCCGTGGGTCGTAATCGGCAGCGCGGTTACCCGCAGGCACCGACTGCATGCTGCCGTCCTGGCCCCCGAAATAGGTGAGTTGAAAGTTCTTGCTGTACACGGGCAGGGCCAAGCTACGGCTAAGGCTGCCTTTGCCTGGCCCGTCGAGTGCTATTTGCTGGGCCAGGGAGTCGAGCAGCTGGATACGGCTGTCGAGCCAGTTGCGGATGTTGCCTGCGGTAAGGGTGCCCAGGTTCTGCAGGTTGGTTTGTGTGTCGCTGCGCAGGGATTGGCGTTGGCGATAGTCGTTGAACAGTACGAAACAGGTAAAGGCAACGGCCACCACCAGGGCGGCGGCCAGCAGGATCTTGTGGCTGAACTTGAGGTTCTTGGTCATTTTTCTGGTCTGCACAAGGCAAGGCAAAGGAGGGCGCAGGGGCCACGCGGCCACAGCGTGCTCGCTGTGTCGTCTGATCCGGGCAAAACATTAATCGTATACCCACGGCCGGCCGACCAACGGCGTACCACTAAAGCGCAATTGCCGGGGAACCAGGGAGGGATTTTCCCGTCGAAGGTCACTGCAGGCCACTCGCCTGTGTCTACTATCCAGGAGTGTGCCTTCATGTCGTTGCGTTCCCTCGCCCTGTTGTCGTTGTGCGTCGTGCTGACTGCGTGCAGCAAGATCAATCAGGAAAACTATTCCAAGCTCAAGGCCGGTATGAACAAGGCCGAGGTCGAGCAGCTGCTCGGCACGCCCACCGAGTGCTCCGGCGCGCTGGGTATGAGCAGTTGCACCTGGGGCGACGAGAAGAGCTTCATCAGCGTGCAATACGCCTCCGACAAAGTATTGATGTACTCCGGGCAGGGCCTTAAATGAGGCGTCTGCACCTACTGCTGGGGCTGTGCCTGGCCATGCTGCTGGGTGGCTGCGCCAGTACCTCCACCGACCCACTGGCACCGAAGACCGCAGGCAACGTCGACCTCAAACGCTACCAGGGCAAGTGGTACGAACTGGCGCGGCTGCCGATGAAATACCAGGCCGATTGCGCGCAATCCGAGGCGCACTACAACCTCAAGCCCGATGGCTCGTTCGGTGTGCTCAACCGCTGCCGTACGTTGGGTGACGAGTGGCTGCGCGCCGAGGGCCATGCCAACATCCAGGAGCCGGGGCACACCGACAAGCTGTGGGTAGAGTTCGACAACTGGTTCACCCGCTTGGTCCCAGGGGTCGCCCGGGGCGATTACTGGATTCTGTACGTCGACGAGCACTACCGTACGGCGATCGTCGGCAGCCCGGATCGCAAGTACCTCTGGCTACTGTCGCGCACGCCGACCCTGGCGCAGTGGCAGCGCGAGAGCCTCATGGCCAAGGCCCGGCAGCAGGGTTATGACACTAGCCGGCTGATCTGGCGGACACCCGACAAGCAGATCGTGCAAATGCATTGATAACCGAGGGGGCGCTGAAGGCGGCCCCCATCGGTTTCAGGCCAGCAGCGCGCGCAACACCTCGGTGAATGCCTGCTGGCTTTGTGCTTCATCTGCATGGTGGCCCTGGCGCACCACCCACTGCCCGTTGACCATCACATCGCGCACCTGGCGGTCGCCGCCGGCGAACAGCCAGCGGTTGAGCACGCCATCGCCTTCAGCCATGGCGATGTAAGGGTCCTGCCCATCGAGCACCAGCCAGTCCGCCCGCTTGCCCACGGCGAGTTCGCCCACCGGCTGCCCCAACGCCTGTGCCCCGCCAGCCAACGCCGCATCGTAGAGCGTGCGCCCGACCATCGGCTGATCATTGCGGTACAGGCGGTTGCGCCGCTGGTCCCGCAGGCGTTGGCCATACTCCAGCCAGCGCAGCTCTTCAACGACGCTCAGCGACACATGGCTATCGGAACCGATACCCATGCGCCCGCCCTGGGCCAGGAAATCCACCGCCGGGAATATGCCGTCGCCCAGGTTGGCTTCGGTGGTCAGGCACAGCCCTGCCACCGCGCCACTGCGTGCCATGGCCGTGACCTCATCGGCCAAGGCATGGGTGGCATGCACCAGGCACCAGCGCGGGCCAACCTCGACATGTTCATACAACCACTGCAGGGGCCGCAGCCCGCTCCAGGCCAGGCAGTCATCGACTTCCTTCTGCTGTTCGGCGATATGAATATGAACCGGGCTTTGCCGGTCGCTGGCCGCCAGCACTTCAGCGATCTGGCCGGGGGTGACCGCCCGCAGCGAGTGGAAGCACAAGCCCAGGCGCTGTGCCGGCTGTGCCGCCAGGATGGGAGCCAGGCGTGCCTGCATGTGCAGATACTGATCTTGGGAATTGATGAAGCGCCGTTGCCCGTCGTTTGGCGCCTGATTACCAAAGCCTGCGTGGCTGTACAGCACCGGCAGCAGGGTCAGGCCAATACCGCTGCTGGCGGCGGCCGCACTGATGCGCCGCGACAGCTCGTCCGGGTCGGCGTAGGCCTTGCCTGAAGGGTCATGGTGCACATAGTGGAATTCGGCCACCGAGGTGTACCCGGCCTTGAGCATTTCGATGTACAGCTGGCGGGCAATCACCTGCAGTTGCTCCGGGGTGATCTTGCCGACCAGCCGGTACATCAGCTCGCGCCAGGTCCAGAAACTGTCGTCAGGGTTGCCAGCGACTTCCGCCAGGCCCGCCATGGCCCGTTGAAACGCGTGGGAATGCAGGTTGGGCATGCCTGGCAGCAATGGCCCGGCCAGGCGCTCGGCGCCCTCGTGCGAGGCGCCGGTTTGCACGTGGCTGAGCAAGCCATCGCTGGACACTTCCAGGCGCACATCACGGGCCCAACCTGTAGGCAGCAGTGCGCGTTCGGCGAAATAGGCGGGCATCGGCAAATATCCTGTTATTGTTAACTTGTATATACATATACAGGCGTTTGCCTGCCGGGTAAACTGCGGCAAGCTACCGCTCACCCCATAGCCTAAGGACTCAATGCCGTGCCGACACCTCCTGTCTCCGCGCTGGTTGCCCAGATGGGCGAGGGCCCGGCGCCGCTGTACGCCAGGGTCAAGCAGATGATCATCCAGCAGATCGAAAACGGCAGTTGGCCGCCGCACCACCGGGTGCCGTCGGAGAGTGAACTGGTCAGCGAGCTGGGCTTCAGCCGCATGACCATCAACCGTGCCTTGCGTGAGCTGACCGCCGAAGGCCTGCTGGTGCGCATGCAGGGTGTAGGCACCTTCGTGGCCGAACCCAAAAGCCGCTCTGCGCTGTTCGAGGTCAACAATATCGCCGACGAGATCGCCGGCCGTGGCCACCAGCATAGCTGCCAGGTAATCACCTTGGCCGAGGAAGCGGCGGGCTCGGAGCGCGCTTTGGCGTTGGACATGCGTGAGGGGCAGCGGGTGTTTCATTCGCTGATCGTTCATTACGAAAACGGCGTGCCGGTGCAGATCGAGGACCGTTTCGTAAATGCTTCGATTGCCCCGGATTACCTCAAGCAAGACTTCACCCGGCAGACGCCTTATGCCTACCTGTCCCAGGTTGCGCCGTTGACCGAGGGCGAGCACGTGGTCGAGGCGATTCTCGCCGAGCCTGAAGAGTGCCACCTGTTGCAGATCGAACGTGGCGAGCCTTGCCTGCTGATCCGCCGGCGCACATGGTCTGGCCGCCAGCCGGTTACTGCCGCACGCTTGATTCATCCAGGCTCCCGTCACCGCCTCGAAGGACGCTTCAGCAAATGACCCAAATGCAGCTGCTGCGTGCTCAGGATTACCCGCGCATGGCGTGGAAGAACGGTGGCGGCTTCACCGAAGAAATCACCCGGGACAATGGCGAAGGGCTCGATGGTTTTGGCTGGCGTCTGTCGATTGCCGATATCGAGGAATCGGGCGGATTTTCAGTATTCGCCGGGTACCAGCGGATCATCACGGTGCTGCAGGGTGAGGGCATGCGCCTCACGGTGGAGGGTGAGCAGAGCCGGCCCCTGCTGCCGTTCGATGCTTATGCCTTCGATGGCCAGAGCCAGGTGAGCTGCAACCTGCTGGGCGGGCCGATCCGTGACTTCAACCTCATCTATGCACCGCAGCGCTATCGGGCGCGCTTGCAGTGGTTCGACGGTACCAGCCGCGTCTATAGCTCGGCACCGACGCTGTTGCTGTTCGCCGCCAGCGGGCAGGTCGAGGTGGCGGTGGCAGGGCACGATATACAACGGTTGGGGGTGTACGACTGCTTGCGGGTGGACGGTAACCAACGGTTGCTGGAACTGTGTATTCAAGGGCGGTTCTGCCTGATCGAACTGATGCTGCGTTAAGGTCATACGGCGCCTGGGACGATGCGCACCGCCCGTTCCCTGCACCGGCATCCTTTCCCTGACCAGTGGCGAGGTCCGTGAATTTTGGTTGTCCATGCTTGTACATACAAGTAAAGATGTGTTTATCTATCGCTCACGACACATCTGCCCGCGGACAACCGCCAAGGACCTTCCCGTGACCGACAACAACAAATACCGTGACGTTGAAATCCGTGCCCCACGTGGTAACAAGCTGACCGCCAAAAGCTGGCTGACCGAAGCGCCGCTGCGCATGCTGATGAACAACCTCGACCCACAAGTTGCGGAAAACCCCAAAGAGCTGGTGGTGTATGGCGGTATCGGCCGCGCCGCGCGCAACTGGGCCTGCTACGACAAAATCGTCGAAACCCTGACCCGCCTGGAAGACGACGAAACCCTGCTGGTGCAGTCGGGCAAGCCGGTTGGCGTGTTCAAAACCCACAGCAACGCCCCGCGCGTATTGATCGCCAACTCCAACCTGGTGCCGCACTGGGCGAACTGGGAACACTTCAACGAACTGGATGCCAAGGGCCTGGCCATGTATGGCCAGATGACCGCCGGCAGCTGGATCTACATCGGCAGCCAGGGCATCGTTCAGGGTACCTACGAAACCTTCGTCGAAGCCGGTCGCCAACACTATGGCGGCAGCCTGAAAGGCAAGTGGGTCCTGACTGCCGGCCTTGGCGGCATGGGCGGCGCCCAACCACTGGCCGCAACCCTGGCAGGTGCCTGCTCGCTGAACATCGAATGCCAACAGAGCCGCATCGACTTCCGCCTGGAAACCCGCTACGTCGATGAGCAGGCCAACGACCTGGACGACGCCCTGGCCCGCATCGCCAAATACACCGCCGAAGGCAAAGCGATCTCCATCGCCTTGCACGGCAACGCTGCCGAAATTCTGCCCGAGCTGGTCAAGCGTGGCGTGCGCCCGGACCTGGTCACCGACCAGACCAGTGCCCACGACCCGCTCAACGGCTATCTGCCTGCTGGCTGGACCTGGGAGCAGTACCGTGACCGTGCTCAGACCGAGCCTGCAGCAGTGGTCAAGGCTGCCAAGCAGTCGATGGCCGTGCACGTGCAAGCCATGCTCGACTTCCAGAAGCAGGGCATCCCGACCTTCGACTACGGCAACAACATTCGCCAGATGGCCAAGGAAGAGGGCGTGGCCAATGCGTTCGATTTCCCAGGCTTCGTCCCGGCCTACATCCGCCCACTGTTCTGTCGCGGTATCGGCCCGTTCCGCTGGGCGGCGTTGTCCGGTGATGCCCAGGACATCTACAAGACCGACGCCAAGGTCAAAGAGCTGATCCCCAACGACGCGCACCTGCACCGCTGGCTGGACATGGCTCGCGAACGCATCAGCTTCCAGGGTTTGCCAGCACGTATCTGCTGGGTTGGGCTGGGCCTGCGCGCCAAGCTGGGCCTGGCATTCAACGAAATGGTCCGCAGTGGCGAGCTCTCGGCGCCCGTGGTCATCGGCCGCGACCACCTGGACTCCGGCTCGGTATCGAGCCCCAACCGTGAAACCGAAGCCATGCGCGACGGCTCCGACGCGGTCTCCGACTGGCCGCTGCTCAATGCCCTGCTCAATACCGCAGGCGGCGCCACCTGGGTTTCGCTGCACCACGGCGGCGGCGTGGGCATGGGCTTCTCCCAGCACTCAGGCATGGTCATCGTTTGCGATGGCACCGACGAAGCGGCGGCGCGAATTGCCCGGGTGTTGACCAACGACCCGGGTACCGGGGTGATGCGCCACGCCGATGCCGGTTACGACATCGCCATCGACTGCGCCAAGGAGCAGGGCTTGGACCTGCCGATGATCACCGGCTGATCGCTGCGCTTGGTTGATACTGAATAACAAGAGGGGCTGGGGCCCCGACAGAATTGGAGTAGCGAAGTGACCGAATTGACCCTCAAGCCCGGCACCCTGACCTTGGCCCAACTGCGCGCCATTCACGCCGCACCTGTACGCCTGCAGCTCGATGCCAGCGCCGCTGCGGCCATCGAAGCCAGCGTTGCCTGTGTCGAGCAGATCATTGCGCAAGACCGCACCGCCTACGGTATCAACACCGGCTTCGGCCTGCTGGCGTCGACCCGCATCGCCAGCCATGACCTGGAAAACCTTCAGCGCTCGCTGGTGTTGTCCCACGCCGCCGGCATCGGCGCGCCGCTCGACGACGCCCTGGTGCGGCTGATCATGGTGCTCAAGATCAACAGCTTGAGCCGTGGCTTCTCCGGTATCCGCCGCAAAGTCATCGATGCGCTGATCGCCCTGGTCAATGCCGAAGTGTACCCACACATCCCGCTCAAGGGTTCGGTCGGCGCCTCCGGCGACCTGGCACCGCTGGCGCATATGTCGCTGGTGCTGCTGGGCGAAGGCAAGGCCCGTCATCAGGGCCAGTGGCTGTCGGCCACAGAGGCCTTGGCAGTGGCTGGCCTTGAGCCGCTGACCCTGGCCGCCAAGGAAGGCTTGGCCCTGCTCAACGGTACCCAGGCGTCCACCGCCTACGCCCTGCGCGGGTTGTTCCAGGCCGAAGATCTGTATGCCGCGGCCATCGCTTGTGGCGGGCTGAGCGTTGAGGCAGCGCTGGGTTCGCGCTCGCCGTTCGATGCGCGTATTCATGAAGTGCGTGGTCAGCGTGGCCAGATCGACACCGCCGCTTGCTTCCGTGACCTGCTGGGCGATGCCAGTGAAGTGTCGTTGTCGCACAAAAATTGCGACAAGGTTCAGGACCCGTACTCGCTGCGCTGCCAACCGCAGGTCATGGGCGCCTGCCTGACCCAGATCCGCCAGGCAGCCGAAGTGCTGGGCATCGAGGCCAACGCGGTATCGGACAACCCGCTGGTGTTCGCCGCTGAAGGTGATGTGATCTCCGGCGGCAACTTCCATGCCGAGCCGGTGGCCATGGCTGCTGACAACATCGCCCTGGCGATCGCCGAAATTGGCTCGCTGAGCGAGCGTCGCATCTCGTTGATGATGGACAAGCACATGTCGCAGCTACCGCCGTTTCTGGTGGAAAACGGCGGGGTGAACTCAGGGTTCATGATCGCCCAGGTGACTGCTGCCGCCCTGGCCAGCGAGAACAAGGCCTTGTCCCATCCGCACAGCGTCGACAGCCTGCCGACCTCGGCCAACCAGGAAGACCATGTGTCGATGGCCCCGGCCGCAGGCAAGCGTCTGTGGGAAATGGCCGAGAACACGCGTGGTGTGCTGGCCATCGAATGGCTGGGTGCATGCCAGGGGCTGGACCTGCGCAAAGGCCTGAAGACCTCGGTGAAGTTGGAGCAGGCGCGCCAGGCGCTGCGCCGTGAAGTGCCGCACTACGACCGTGACCGCTTCTTCGCGCCGGATATCGAGGCCGCTGTGGAACTGTTGGCCAAAGGTAGCCTGACCGGGCTGCTGCCTGCCGGTGTACTGCCTAGCCTGTGATGCTCCTGGGTCGCCATGCGGCCTTTTCGCGGCTGAAGTCGCCCCCACGATCAGCGTAGGAGCGACTGCAGCCGCGAACTTCCACCTCACGACCACAAAAACAATTCAAGGACGTGACATGCAACAAGCTCAAGGTCTAAAACGCGGGCTCACGGCCCGCCACATTCGTTTCATGGCCCTTGGTTCTGCCATCGGCACTGGCTTGTTCTACGGCTCCGCCTCGGCCATTCAAATGGCCGGCCCAGCGGTACTGCTTGCCTATCTGATCGGCGGCGCGGCGGTATTCATGGTCATGCGTGCACTGGGCGAAATGGCCGTGCACAACCCGGTGGCGGGTTCCTTCGGCCACTACGCCACCACCTACCTGGGGCCTATGGCCGGGTTCATCCTCGGCTGGACCTACGCCTTCGAGATGGTCATCGTCGCCATCGCCGATGTCACTGCCTTCGGGATCTACATGGGCTTCTGGTTCCCCGAGGTGGCGCGCTGGATCTGGGTGTTGGGCATCGTCTTCGTGATTGGTGGCCTGAACCTGTGCAACGTCAAAGTGTTCGGCGAAATGGAGTTCTGGCTGTCGCTGCTCAAGGTGGGCGCCATCGTGGCGATGATCCTGGCAGGCCTTGGCATCATGGCGTTTGGTTTCAGCCAGGTGAGCGGGGAGCATGCAGCGGGCATCGGCAACCTGTTCGAGCATGGCGGCTTCATGCCCAATGGCGTCGCCGGGCTGGTCGCCTCGTTCGCCGTGGTGATGTTCGCCTTTGGTGGCATCGAGATCATCGGCGTGACTGCAGGTGAGGCCAAGGACCCACAGCGTGTCATTCCTAAAGCGATCAACGCCGTGCCCTTGCGCATCCTGCTGTTCTACGTACTGACCCTGTTCGTGCTGATGTGCCTGTACCCGTGGCCGCAGATCGGCAGCGAAGGTAGCCCTTTCGTGCAAATCTTCAACAATCTGGGCATCGGCTCGGCAGCTGCGGTGCTCAATGTCGTGGTGATCTCGGCTGCTGTTTCAGCCATCAATAGCGACATCTTCGGCGCGGGCCGCATGATGTACGGCCTGGCCCAGCAAGGGCATGCGCCACGTAGCTTCGGCAAGCTGTCCAGACACGGCGTACCGTGGATGACCGTAGTGGTGATGGGCTCGGCGTTGCTGATCGGTGTGTTGCTCAACTATCTGATCCCGGAAAACGTGTTTCTGTTGATCGCCTCCATCGCGACGTTTGCCACCGTGTGGGTGTGGTTGATGATCCTGGTCACCCAAGTCGCCATGCGCCGCAGCATGAGCCGTGAAGAGGCAGCGGGGTTGAAGTTCCCGGTCCCGTTCTGGCCCTACGGCCCGGCCATGGCCATTGCCTTCATGGTGTTCATTTTTGCTGTGCTCGGTTACTTCCCGGACACTCAGGCGGCCTTGCTGGTCGGTGTAGTCTGGGTGGTGTTCCTGGTGGCGTCCTACCTGCTGTGGTGCAAGCCCCGTGCAGGCAAGCACGCCCCAGTTGAGCTGCACCGTTAGTCAAGGAGATTGCACATGAGAACCCTCTGGCATAACTGCCAAGCGGCAACCATGGTAGACGGCCGTTACTCGATCATCGAGGATGCGGCCATCGTCACCCACGCCGGGCTTATCGAGTGGATCGGCCCCCGCGCCCAATTGCAGATATCGGCGCTTGAACGCACCGTGGATCTGGACGGCGCCTGGGTCACTCCGGGCCTGATCGATTGCCACACCCACGTGGTCTTCGGCGGTAACCGCAGCGATGAGTTCGAACAGCGCCTGCAGGGTGTCAGTTACGCCGAAATCGCTGCCCAGGGCGGCGGTATCGCCAGCACCGTGCGGGCCACCCGTGCGGCAAGCGAGGATGAACTGTTCGCCAGTGCGCGCCAGCGCGTCCAGGCATTGATGCGCGATGGTGTGACGACCCTGGAGATCAAGTCCGGTTACGGCCTGGACCTGGAAAACGAACGCAAGATGCTGCGCGTCGCTCGGCGCCTGGCTGACGAGCTGCCGCTCACGGTGCGCGCCACCTGCCTGGCCGCCCATGCTCTGCCGCCGGAGTACGCCGGCCGGGCGGACGACTATATCGCGCATATCTGCGATCACATGCTGCCGGCATTGGCCGCCGAAGGCCTGGTGGATGCGGTGGACGCGTTCTGCGAGCACTTGGCGTTTTCCCCGCAGCAGGTCGAGAAAGTGTTCATCAAAGCCCATGAGCTGGGCCTGCCGGTGAAACTGCATGCCGAGCAATTGTCTTCGTTGCATGGCTCCAGCCTGGCAGCGCGCTACCAGGCGCTGTCGGCCGATCATCTGGAGTTCATGACCGAGCAGGACGCGATCGCCATGGCCGCCGCGGGCACCGTGGCCGTGCTGCTGCCAGGGGCGTTCTATTTCTTGCGTGAAACTCAACTGCCGCCAATGGACGCGCTGCGTCGGCACGGCGTGAAGATGGCCCTGGCCAGTGACCTCAACCCTGGCACATCGCCAGGTTTGTCGCTGCGCCTGATGCTGAACATGGGTTGTACCTGTTTCCGGATGACGCCGGAACAAGCCCTGGCCGGCGTCACGCTACACGCAGCCGCTGCCCTGGGCCTGGAGGGCAGCCACGGCTCTCTTGAAGTTGGCAAGGTGGCCGACTTCGTCGCCTGGCAAATCGATCGTCCTGCCGACCTGGCCTACTGGCTAGGTGGCGATCTGCCCAAGCGCGTGGTGCGCATGGGTCACGAAATCTGTATTTGAGCGAGGTGCCATGGACAACGTACTGAGTTTCCACCAAGGCCGCCTGCCACTGCTGATCAGCATGCCTCATGCAGGCTTGCGCCTGAGCGATGCGGTGCGCGACGGCTTGGTCGAGCAGGCGCAAGGGCTGCCTGACACCGATTGGCATATTCCTAGGTTGTACGACTTTGCCCGTGACATGGGCGCCAGTGTGGTGGCTGCGCAGTACTCGCGTTTCGTCATCGACCTGAACCGCCCGGACGACGATAAACCGCTGTATGCCGGTGCCACCACCGGCCTGTACCCGGCGACCCTGTTCGAAGGAGAGCCGCTGTTCAAGACTGGTTTGCAGCCTTCGCCTGAGGAGCGGGAACGGTACCTGGAGCAGATTTGGCGCCCATACCACAACACCCTCCGCCGCGAACTGGACCGCCTGCGCGAACAGTTCGGCTACGCCCTGCTTTGGGATGCCCACTCGATTCGTTCGCGGATCCCGCACCTGTTCGAGGGCAAATTGCCCGACTTCAACCTGGGCACCTTCAACGGTGCCAGTTGCGATCCAGCACTGGCCGAGCGTCTGCGGGCGGTATGCGACCAGGCCGAGGGCTACAGTCATGTGCTCAACGGCCGCTTCAAGGGCGGGCACATCACCCGGCATTACGGCGACCCGGCCAAGCACATCCATGCGGTGCAGCTGGAGCTGGCGCAAAGTACCTACATGGATGAATTCGCGCCCTTCACCTACCGGGAAGACCTCGCACTGCCAACACAACAGGTGCTCGAGGCCTTGCTGCAGGCACTGTTGGCCTGGGGCCAGGCGCGCTATGCGCGCTGAACCCAGGCCGGGGCGTGGCGATCAGTCGTCGTTGTTCACGAAGGTGATGGTCAGCTCGCGCAGCAATTGCTGCTCTTCCTGCGCCTTATCCGCCAGCAGGCCCTGCTGCAGGTCGAGTTCTACCTGAAGAGGGTGGTCGGCGCTGGCAAGGTCCAGCACACGCTGGCGAAAACGTGCTTCGACTTCATCGAAGCGTGGAGCGTTTTCGGCCCGCAGGCGCGCCGTCCAATCGGCGTTAGCCAGCAGATAGTCGATGAATGCATCACCGTGTTCACTCTGGCGCACATGCTCCAGCACGCTGGACAGCTCGCCACGGGCCAGGTTGGCTGCACCTCGAAAGCGCATGCTGTCGGCAATCGGCAAGTCCAGTTCCTTGGCAAGTTCGCGGCGGTAGGCCAGGCGTACCGAGACCAGGTCGCCGGAGCCCGTGCGAGCGCTGGCCAGCTTCTCCAGCTGGCCCATGCGAAACAGCTGCAATAGCCGCCTGCGCAGAGTTTGCAGGGTATCGCCTGCATCCATCAGCACGCGTTTGCTCAACAGGTAGAGCTCAATGTTGTTGAACTCTTGCAGGGCGCCGTCGTGGCAGGTCTGCGAGCCGGTTTCGGGGTCGGGCAGGGCGGCTGCAGCAATGCTCTCCAGCAGTGGGCGCTCCTCGGGGTTGGCTACCGCAGCCACCAGCATCAGCCGAACGCGCTCAGTGAAGCTGGCCCGGGTGGTGAGGTCGACGAATGGCGCAGCATTGTGCAAACGGCCAACCAGGCGCAACAGGTCGCTGCCTTCGAGTTGTTCCCAGCAGGCTTGCAATGCCTCGTTCTGAGCGGTATTGCCCAACATCCAGTCGGCCATCCTTGGGGTGTCGTCGCTGAGCATGGGGAAGTGCGGGTGGTCCAGCGAACCCTCACTGGAGGAGCTGGCCAGCAGCAGGTTGTCCGGGATGTCCAGCGCGAAGGAATAGCTGCGTTGGCTGTCGGAGAAAGCGCGAACACGCAAGATGGTCTCCATGGGCAGAGGGTTGTCGAACAGCGAAATCGACGAAATCGGCAGTGCGTTGTTCAGGTTCGAAAGGATGTGTTCGGGCAGCTCGGTGATGCTGTTAGCGCTCAAGTCCAACAGTTCCAGAGGCAGCATGTCGTTGCACCACGCAGGCCAAGCTTGCAGGTTCATGTTGGTCAGCCCCAGTGAGGTCAGGTTCGCGGCCAGGCTTGCAGGGGCTTGGATTATGTTGCCGATGCGGTTGCCTGACAGGTCGAGCGATGTCAGGTGTCGCAGCTGGGCCAGGGTGTCCAGCATGGCCTGGTCGACTTCCAGGCCCATATTGCGAACCTCAAGGTGGACGAGCCGGGGCAGGCGCAGCAGCGCTGTGGCCAGCGAGCCGTTGGCACCTTGATGGGCATCGATGACAAGCCGGGTAACGTTGGGAAAGCGCCCGAGCAGCTGGTCGAGCTGCGAAGCATCGCCGCGCAGGCGGGTGAGCACCACCGACGTCACACGTTCACCGAAAAACGCCGGTAGCCGCCGGGGGAAGTTCTCCAGCGCCACGTCTTCCAGTACCAGGCGCAGGTACTGCTGACCACGTTCCTGTCGCTCCCAGAATTCGTTGATCGCCGTGGCTATTCGCTGCCGGTCTGCCAGGGTGGCTTGGGTCAGTGGTTGGCTCGAGCTCGACGCTTGGGCCCAGCCGTCGATCGCTTCGCGCAACTGTTGTCGCTCGTTGCGGATGCGTGCCAGGCGCTGATCGAGTGCCGGGGTTTGGTCCAGCGCTACCTGTGCAGTGGCCGGATGCTCGCTCAGCAGTAGGCGCTGCAGGTGCGTTTCATTGATGTTGTTGCCTTGCAGCGAGATGACCGGTGGCCGGACGAGTGTTTGGGTTTCATTGATCAGAAACGAGGGCAACGAAGTCAGGTTGTTTTCCTGAAGGGAAAGATGGCCGATGCGTTCCAGGGCATCGCTGCCGATACCCAGCGGCCATTGGCTCAGTTGCATTCGGTTAAGCCCTAGATAGTCCAAGGAAAACAAATGGAAGCTTGGCCGGTCACCACTTTGCTGCAGGCGGTTGCCACTGAGGTCCAGATGGCTGAGCTGAGCCAGCCCTGCCAGCTCGGTCAGATGGCTGCCGGTCAGGGCGATGTTCTGATTGGTCAGCGCCAACCTACGCAGGTTGGGCAAGGCAGTGGGGATGCTCGATACACTGGCCTGCAGTAGCGAAGGGGTGGCGCGAGGATTGTAGGGCCTGCTGATTTCCAGCGTTTCGAGCTGCGGCATCAATCGGAACAAGCGCTGCATCAAGCGCTCACTCTGCCCCCAGCCCGCGAGCGGGCCACTTGGCAGATCGAGCAGGTGCAGGTTGTGTATACGCTGATAGAAAAAACCAGGCAGGGTCATCGGGATATCGGTCAGTGGCACGCCCTGCACGCTAAGCTCGGCGCTGCGCGAGGCGTCATCTTGTAGAGCGGTGTCGTACCAGTGCTGCATGATCGATTCGCGCAGGGCGTCATAGGCGCGGGCCGCTTGGTCGGAGGCTGGCGAAATGGCTTCGCTCCAGTCGTCCAGCCGGCTTTGCAGTTCGTTGCGCTCGTCCAGCAGCGTGGTCAGGTATTCCAGAATCTGCAGCCGATTGCGGCCATTGCTGGCAATGGATGACAGAAGCTGCTCGGCTGGCCTGCCAGTGCGCTCCGGGATGCCCGTTGCTCTGAGGGTGGCCAGCAAATGCTGGCGTGTGCTGCCTTGGGCTTGGTCGTCGCCGCTGCTCAGTGGGTACCCCAGCCGCCCATCGGCAAGGCGCATGGGGGAGCGGTAGCCTGGGCGAACAGGCTGCATGCCCAGCGCCCGGCGCAGGGTTTGGCGCGGTAGCAGTGGGCTCTGCTGCATAAGTTGCTGGAGGGCTTTGCCGTCGGTTGCGCCAAGCTGAGCCATGGCTTGGGGCAGCGCCTGGTGCAAGGCATCATAGATGTCTGGGTGAATGGGCACCGTTGCCCCAGGCTGGCTGGTATCGGTGACCAGATAACCTGCGTGTGCGTGGGTCAGGGTGATATAGGGCCGGGTGTCCTGCGGGCCGATGGCGTGGTGTTGATCTGGCCAGAATCTGCGCTGCAGGAGCTTGAGTTTGGTTTCGGCAGGCCAGCCCGGCAGCTGTGTCAGGGTTTGCAGGATCAGCCGGTCACTGTCCCAGCTTTGTACCCCGGCCAGATGTAGGCCCTCGTAGGCGCGGGCAAGCCGCACCTGTTGTTGATACACGCGGATTTCTTCGGCCAGGCGTAGGGGGACCTTGCCCGAGGCTAGCGCTTGCAGTTCCTGGGCATTGGCATTGCCCAGCAATTCCTCGATGACCAGGCCGGGTAGGGCGGGGTAGACACGCTGGATGAGCTCGCCGTGAAGTGTCAGGGGTGGCTGAAGACGCTCGTAGGCCTGGGTGAACAGTGCAGGCAAGGCTGTGGTGCCTGGCGTCTGACGCACGCTCTGGTCGAGCTTGAAGCGTTGCAGCGTGTCTTCGAGCAACGCCGGCAGTCTTAGATTCTGCGCGAGCACCCGGCGTAAGGTGCTTTGCTCGGTGGCACTGATCTCGAGGATGCGTTGCAGTGTCGCTTCATCGAAATGCGCACTCAAATGGCCAAGGCGGCGCAGCAACCTGCTGCCTGCCCAGTGCCGTGGTTGGTCACCGGGCAGCAGCCAGGCACCGCTGCCGTTGTGGGCCAGCAGCGGCGAGTAGCGATGAGGTGCCGTGGGGTGTTGCAGACGGTATTGGTCCGTCGCCGGCGTTCGTTCTACCTGGTATTGCTGGCCTTCGATCACCAGCCACTGTTTGCCCTGGTGCATACGCAGGCCACGTTCGTCCGTTTCGAGGCCTGCCGGTAGCGGTTGGTCGCTGTGATAAGGCCGCAAGTCGGATTTCCACAGGCGTATCCGGCCGTCGGGCATCTCAACGTCTTGCAGTTCTTCGATAAACGACGGTGTTTCCACTGCGAGGCGCTCAGGGTACGGGTCTTCACTAGGCTCGCCCTTCGCGCCTTTCAACGCCTTGTGCGCCGCAGCGAAGGCGGCCATGAGTGCGACGTTTTCGATCACGTCGACCAAGTAATTGAACGCGGTGTCGCGTTCGTCGTTGTGCCAGGCATCGATGCCGTCATACACCTCGAAGGCCAATTGGGTCACGCACACTGCCAGCATCAACTGACCAAGGCCGGGCACGAAGAAACCGGCAATATTCAAGCCGGTCAATGCACGCCCGAAAATCAGCTCGCGGTGCATCTGGGCGCTGCGGCGGTCGACGATTTCGGTGGGGATGGCATGGTACAGCGCGTCTCGTTCGTGGCGCTCTACCTTCTGCAGCGCCATCATGCCTTGGAACGCGTGGGTGAAGGGGCGCATGACCGGGTTCAGGCTGGCCTGGGTGTCCGGCAGGCGCTCGAGCAGGCCCCGGCTGCTCCATTGAATGGGGGTCAGGCGATCGGCCAGGCGGCTTTGCACAGCGGCTTTGTCCCGCTCGGGGATATGCGTGTCCAGATAGGCGATGTTGGCCCGCAGCCGGTCGCTCAGCTCGTTTTCCAGTGCGCCGATAGAGGGGAATGCCTTGAGCGGGGTCTGTTCATCCTGGGCCACATAGAGGGCGTGAGTCAGTTGCCCGTTGCCTTGCCAGGTGATCAGAATGACGCCGGTCAGTTCGGCCTCCCATAGGCTAAGGGTGCTGAAGGTGATTGGCGCATCTGCAGCCGGGGCTTGATCCACTGGCGTTGCAAGTGCTGCGTCGTAGAAGCCTTGGTCAATATCGCCTTTGAGCCGGGCGAAGTGTAGCGATTGGCGCCACGCCGAGACTTCGGCCTTGCCCAAGGTCTGATAGACCTCGAGCGCGACTTCGTCGGCGCTGCGCTCGGCAGTGGCAGCAGGGTAGTAGATGGCATGCACCAGTGCGTGGTAACCGCCACCGATGTCCAGGTTGCGGCAAAGCTCAGCAAAGGCTTCGGCGCTTATGTCCAGGGCGTTGGTGATGGGTACGGTGCCCATGAACCTGCGGTGGTCGACGATGACCGACCTTTTCAGCAGCGCGTTGGGGGCGTCCATGCCATGCTCGCCTGCAGCCTGGGCGTCGAAATTGTGCATGGCGCACTGCAGCAGCGAGCGAGTTGCCCGATTCACTGCCTGACGGCCGTCGATGGCATTGCTCGTGTCGATCAGGCGTGCATCGATCAGGTAGGTGTGGTCGACATCGATGGGCTGCGCAGGCTTGAACCTTGCATTGAGGGCGTCGCTCAGTGCGGCTCGAGCGTAGCTTTGCAGGTCAGGCAGGTGGGCGAACAGTTTTTGCACATTGCCCTGGTGCTCGCGGTGGCGAGCATGTTCTTCGGCCCAGGCTCTGGCGACATCGGGCTGGCGCGCGATCGCATCGGCCAGCCAGGCAGGCGCCTGCTGCCAGTTTCGCAGTTGACGGTGCAATGCAGGCGGGCTGCGTTTGAGCCACGCAGGGATGGTGTTTGCAAGGGTGGTGTAATGCACGTTCGGTGGGGTTGGCATGCGAGCTCCAGTGCGTGATCAAAGCAAAGGACGTTGCCTGCCCAGCCAGATGAGTGAGTGGTAGATATGTGCGTTGCACTGCGGCTGACCATGGCGCTTCGTTCCCCGTAAAATCGGAATGCGAAGAACCTGCTCTGACGCATGCTCAAAGTGCAATTCAGGTTTATGATGGCCCACGGCTGAACCAATCCTCACACGGAGTGCGCAATGCAGACCCTGTACCCGCAGATCAAACCCTACGCCCGGCACGATCTGGCCGTGGAAGCGCCGCATGTGTTGTATGTCGACGAAAGCGGCTCGCCCGAAGGTCTGCCGGTGGTGTTCATCCACGGTGGCCCCGGTGCCGGGTGCGATGCCCAGAGCCGCTGCTACTTCGACCCTAACCTGTATCGCATCATCACCTTCGATCAACGCGGCTGTGGGCGCTCCACCCCGCATGCGAGCCTTGAAAACAACACCACCTGGCACCTGGTCGAGGACCTTGAGCGCATTCGCCAGCACCTTGGGATCGACAAATGGGTGCTGTTCGGCGGTTCGTGGGGCTCGACCCTGGCCCTGGCCTATGCTCAGACCCATCCCGAGCGCGTGCATGGCCTGATCCTGCGCGGCATCTTTCTGTGCCGCCCGCAGGAAATCGAATGGTTCTACCAGGCCGGCGCCAGCCGCCTGTTCCCTGACTACTGGCAGGACTACATCGCGCCGATTCCGGCAGAAGAACGTGGCGACCTGGTCAAGGCCTTCCACAAGCGTTTGACCGGCAATGACCAGATTGCCCAGATGCATGCAGCCAAGGCCTGGTCCACTTGGGAGGGGCGCACCGCAACGTTGCGGCCCAACCCGCTGGTGGTAGATCGTTTTTCCGAGCCGCAGCGTGCGTTGTCGATCGCCCGCATCGAATGCCACTACTTCATGAACAATGCCTTCCTGGAGCCGGATCAGCTGATTCGTGACATGCCCAAGATCGCCCACCTACCGGCGGTGATCGTGCACGGCCGCTATGACGTCATCTGTCCGCTGGACAACGCCTGGGCGCTGCATCAGGCCTGGCCGAACAGTGAGTTGAAGGTGATTCGCGACGCAGGTCACGCCGCCTCCGAGCCGGGTATCACCGATGCTTTGGTGCGTGCCGCCGACCAAATGGCCCGCCGCCTGCTCGACCTGCCCCTGGAAGAAGCATGAGGGGCTTGCTGCAGCGCGTGCGTGGCGCCAGGGTGGAGGTGGGCGGGGAAATCGTCGGCGCCATCGACCAGGGCTTGCTGGTTCTGGTCGCCGTAGAGCCTGAAGATACCCGCGAACATGCCGATAAGCTGTTGCACAAGCTGCTCAACTACCGGGTATTCAGTGACGAGCAGGGCAAGATGAACCTGTCGCTCAAGGATGTCGGGGGTGGTTTGCTGCTGGTATCGCAGTTCACCCTGGCGGCCGATACCCGCAGCGGCATGCGCCCCAGCTTTTCAACTGCGGCGCCACCGGCGCTCGGAGCGCAATTGTTCGACTATCTTTTGAGCAAGGCCCGCGACCAGCATGCCGATGTGGCCAGTGGGCGTTTTGGTGCGGACATGCAGGTGCATTTGGTCAATGATGGCCCTGTGACATTCTTGTTACAAATATGAGGTCGAAAAACCCCTTGTTTGGAAGAAAACAAGGGGTTTCGTACGATAAATAGTTGATCCAGCCTGATGCGTTGTAACGCGACCTGCTGGATAATCGCGCGCTGCGTGAGCCTGCGTTCGCAGGTTCGTTTCACTCTGACTCGAGCGTTGTCTGGACCTGTTTGGGGAATCATTAGGCCCTGATGGGGTCCGAACAGTGCTCGCCAACCCGGCATTTGTCGCTGGCCGTTGGTTTCATGATCTGTTTTCGGCGAGGGTTGCTCGTGATTGTTAGTCCCCATAAAGCATCAAGAATCCCCGGCACTGGGTTGCGCAAGGCCCTGATGGCCAGTGTGGCACTGGTCGGCCTGATGAGCGCGGGCCAGCTGTGGGCATTCAATCTTGACGATGTTGCAGCCAAGGCAAAGGATCTGGCCGGCCAGAAATACGAAGCACCGAAAAGTAATTTACCTGCCGTGTTCCGCGACATGAAGTTTGCGGATTACCAGAAAATCCACTTCCTGCGCGAAAAAGCCGAGTGGGCCAACGACAAGACTCCATTCAAGCTGTCGTTCTACCACCAGGGCATGCACTTCGACACGCCGGTGAAGATCAACGAGATCACCGCGACCAAGGTCGAGGAAATCAAGTACGACTCCAGCCGCTTCGAGTTCGGTGACGTGCCGCACGACGCCGACACCGTGAAAAACCTCGGGTATGCCGGCTTCCGAGTGCTGTACCCGATAAACAAGGCCGACAAGCAGGACGAGATCATGACCCTGCTGGGGGCCAGTTATTTCCGCGTGGTCGGCAAGGGCCAGGTGTATGGCCTGTCGGCCCGTGGCCTGGCAATCGACACCGCGCTGCCGTCGGGCGAAGAATTCCCGCGCTTCACCGAATTCTGGGTGGAAAAGCCCAAACCGGCCGACAAGCACCTGGTGATCTACGCGCTGCTGGACTCGCCGCGCTCCACTGGGGCCTACAAACTGATTCTGCGCCCAGGCACCGATACCGTGGTCGACGTACAGTCGCGGGTGTTCCTGCGTGACCAGGTCAGCCGCCTGGGTGTCGCGCCGCTGACCAGCATGTACCTGTTCGGCCCCAACCAGCCGTCCAAGGTGCTGAATTACCGCCCGGCGCTACACGACTCCGAAGGCCTGTCGATCCATGCCGGCAATGGCGAGTGGATCTGGCGCCCGCTGAACAACCCGAAACACCTGGCCGTGAGCAATTTCAGCGTCGAAAACCCGCGTGGTTTCGGCCTGATGCAGCGTCAGCGCGCCTTCAGCGCCTATGAAGACCTCGACGACAACTACCAGAAGCGCCCAAGCGCCTGGATCGAGCCGAAGGGCGATTGGGGCAAAGGTACCGTCGACCTGGTCGAAATCCCGACAGCCGACGAGACCAACGACAACATCGTTGCTTTCTGGAGCCCGGAGAAGCTGCCTGAACCAGGCAAGCCGTTCGAGTACGCCTACCGCCTGCACTGGACGCTCGACGAGCCGCAGTTCCAGGCCCCTGAGCTGGGCTGGGTCAAGCAGACCCTGCGCTCGACCGGTGACGTCAAGCAGTCCAACCTGATCCGCCAGCCAGACGGCAGCGTCGCCTTCCTGGTCGACTTTGCTGGCCCGGCCCTTGCTGCCCTGCCCGAAGACACCCCGGTGCGCAGCCAGATCAGCGTCGGTGACAACGCCGAGGTGGTAGAGAACAACCTGCGCTACAACCCGGAGACCAAAGGCTGGCGCCTGACCCTGCGTTTGAAGGTCAAAGAAGCCAACAAGTCCACGGAAATGCGCGCTGCCTTGGTACGCGACGTGCCGGTCGAAGCAGCCACGCCTGCTGCTGAAACCAAAACGGAGAAGGCGGTGGCCAAGCACGGCAAGCACGAGAAGGCTGCCAAGGCGGAGCCAGCCAAGGCTGAACAACCTGCCGCCGATGCGGCATCCACCAACGGGACCCCGGCCACCACCGAGAAAGTGCTGACCGAGACCTGGAGCTATCAGTTGCCTGCCGATGAGTAACTCAAGCGCAAGGCCGGAATCGCTTGGCGAATACCTGGCCCACCTCCCTCTGAGCGATGAGCAGCGTGCGGAACTCGCCAGCTGCACCTCGTTCAGCGAGCTGCATCAACGCCTGGCGGCCACCCCGGCCACCAACGGCACCGAGGCCGTGCAGGCCTCGGTTGGCCCGCGCCTGACCGTGGGCAGCGCCGCCGAGCTCGAAGACGCAGAAATGCTCGGCGTCGACGGCAGCGGCCGGCTGTGCCTGAAGATCGCCCCGCCGATCAAGCGCACCAAGGTCGTGCCCGAGCCATGGCGTACCAACCTGTTGATCCGCATGTGGCGGCGCATGACCGGCCGCCCCAATGCCCCGCAGCCCCCCAAGCGCGAACTGCCGGCAGCGCGCTGGCGCACGGTCGGTTCGATCCGCCGTTACATCCTGCTGACCCTCATGATTGGCCAGACCATCGTCGCCGGCTTCTATATGAAGGGCATCCTGCCATATCAGGGCTGGTCGTTCGTCGACCTGGACGAAATCGTCAATCAGCCGCTGTGGGACACCGTGGTGCAGGTTTGGCCGTATGCCCTGCAAACGTCCATTCTGGTGCTGTTCGGTATCCTCTTCTGCTGGGTTTCTGCAGGTTTCTGGACCGCGCTGATGGGCTTTCTCGAGCTGCTCACCGGGCGTGACAAGTACAAGATCTCCGGCAGCAGTGCCGGCAACGAGCCCATTGCTCCCGAAGCGCGTACCGCGCTGGTGATGCCAATCTGCAACGAAGACGTGCCGCGGGTGTTCGCAGGGTTGCGGGCGACTTTCGAATCGGTGGCTGCCAGCGGCAACCTCGATCGCTTCGATTTCTTCGTGCTCAGCGACACCAACGACACCGACATTGCCGTGGCCGAGCAACAGGCCTGGCTGGACGTGTGCCGCGAAACCAAGGGCTTTGGCCGCATCTTCTATCGCCGCCGCCGCCGCCGTGTGAAGCGCAAGAGCGGTAACCTCGACGACTTCTGCCGTCGCTGGGGTGGCGAGTACAAGTACATGGTGGTGTTGGATGCCGACAGCGTCATGAGCGGTGAATGCCTGAGCAGCTTGGTGCGCCTGATGGAGGCTAACCCGGATGCGGGCATCATCCAGACCGGGCCGAAGGCGTCGGGCATGGACACTCTCTATGCGCGCATGCAGCAGTTCGCCACCCGTGTGTACGGCCCGCTGTTCACTGCCGGCCTGCACTTCTGGCAGCTGGGTGAGTCGCACTACTGGGGCCACAACGCGATCATCCGCATGAAGCCGTTCATCGAGCACTGCGCGCTGGCGCCGTTGCCTGGCAAGGGGGCGTTCGCCGGGGCCATTCTGTCCCACGACTTCGTCGAAGCAGCGTTGATGCGCCGTGCCGGCTGGGGTGTGTGGATCGCCTATGACCTGCCGGGCAGTTACGAAGAACTGCCGCCCAACCTGCTCGACGAGCTCAAGCGCGACCGCCGCTGGTGCCACGGTAACCTGATGAACTTCCGCCTGTTCCTGGTCAAAGGCATGCACCCGGTGCACCGTGCGGTGTTCCTCACTGGGGTCATGTCGTACCTGTCGGCGCCGTTGTGGTTCTTGTTCCTGGTACTGTCCACTGCGCTGCTGGCGACCAATACGCTGATGGAGCCGCAATACTTCATCGAGCCGTACCAGCTTTACCCGCTGTGGCCGCAGTGGCACCCCGAGAAGGCCGTTGCGCTGTTCTCCACCACCATCGTGCTGCTGTTCTTGCCCAAGCTGTTGAGTGTGATCCTGATCTGGGCCAAGGGCGCGGTCGAGTTTGGCGGGCGCATCAAGGTCACCCTGTCGATGCTGATGGAGATGTTGTTCTCCATGCTGCTGGCGCCGGTTCGGATGATCTTCCACACCCGCTTCGTGCTGGCCGCGTTCCTTGGCTGGGCTGCGACGTGGAATTCGCCGCAGCGTGACGATGACTCCACCCCGTGGAGCGAAGCGGTGCGTCGCCATGGCCCGCAGACCCTTCTGGGTATCGCCTGGGCTGGGCTGGTGGCGTGGCTGAACCCAAGCTTCCTGTGGTGGCTGGCGCCGATCGTCGGTTCGCTGGTGCTGTCGATCCCGGTGTCGGTGATCTCCAGTCGCACCCGCCTGGGCCTTGCAGCCAAGGACGAGAAGTTGTTCCTCATTCCAGAGGAGTACGCAACGCCCCAGGAGCTGTTGGCGACCGACCGCTACACCCACGAAAACCGCTGGCATGCGCTGCATGACGGCTTCGTGCGCGCAGTGGTTGACCCGCGGCAGAATGCCCTGGCCTGTGCCATGGCCACCGCCCGCCACGGCCATGCCGCGCCGATCGAGGCGCTGCGCGCCGAGCGCGTGGCCAAGGCGCTGGAAGTGGGGCCCAAGGCACTGGACCTCAATACCCGCCTGGCGCTGCTCAGCGACCCGGTAGCCTTGAGCCGCCTGCACGAACAGGTGTGGGCGCAGCACAATGCGGCGTGGATCGATGTGTGGCGTGCTTCGATCAACAACGACCCGCATTCACCGCTGCTGCCACTGCATCCGGAGCAAGAGGGCCAGCCGACCCTGGCCGGCGCCTGACGGAGCCTATTCGCGGGTGAACCTGCCCCACGGTCACTGCGCCGCCTCACGGTCGGCGCGGTACTTGTGGGAGTAGGTTCACCCGCGAAGCTTTTCACCACCCAGGCCGATTTTGGCCAACAAAGTCCCCGCCGGCTCTAGGTCCCAGGCCCGCCATGCGTTAGCATCCGTCTCCGATAATGCGCATCGGCCAGTACGGCCGTGCCAAGACAATAAGATTCGCTTCTTTACTTGTTAGGGGACTTGGTGATGATCAAGCAATACCTTTCGCGACTGTTGGTCGGTGTCACCGCCCTGGTCGCCGTAACGGCAGCCCAGGCCGGCGCTATCGACGATGCAGTCAAGCGCGGCACCTTGCGGGTGGGCATGGACCCAACCTACATGCCGTTCCAGATGACCAACAAACGCGGCGATATCATCGGCTTCGAGGTCGATATCCTCAAAGCCATGGCCAAGTCCATGGGCGTGAAGTTCGAGGCGGTTTCCACGGCCTATGACGGCATCATCCCGGCGCTGCTGACCGACAAGTTCGACATCATTGGCAGCGGCATGACCCTCACCCAGGAACGCAACCTGCGCCTGAACTTCAGCGAACCCTTCATCGTGGTTGGCCAGACCCTGCTGATCCGCAAGGAGCTGGCTGGCGAGATCAAGTCATACAAAGACTTGAACAACGAGAAGTACCGCCTGACTTCCAAGCTGGGCACGACCGGCGAAATGGTGTCCAAGAAACTGATCGGCAAGGCCAAGTACCACGGCTACGACAACGAGCAGGAAGCGGTGATGGACGTGGTCAACGGCAAGGCTGACGCTTTCGTCTACGACGCACCCTACAATGTGGTGGCGATCGAGAAGGTCGGCGCTGGTAAGCTGCAGTTCCTCGACGAGCCCTTCACGTACGAGCCACTGGCCTTCGGCCTGAAGAAAGGCGACTACGACAGCATCAACTTCATCAACAACTTCCTGCACCAGATCAAGCATGACGGGACCTACGATCGTATTCACGACAAGTGGTTCAAGAACAAGGACTGGCTGAAGGAAATGGAATAAGGCTCAGGCCACAAGCCTAGCTTTTGCCCCCGACGCGCAGGTAAACCCTGCGCGTTCGCATTTACGGAAGTACCCCACGTGATCAAACACAAGAAAGCCCAGTGGCCCTGGCACGGGTTGACCGCCCTGGTCCTGTTGGGCCTGGCGTTCAGCCTGTACATGGCGACCTCGATGATTTCCTACGAGTGGCGCTGGAACCGCGTGCCGCAGTATTTCGCCTACAAGGCAGAAGAAGTTCAGCGGGCCGGCGGCAACGGCAGCGTGCAGGAAATCGTCGTTTCCGGTGACACCGCACGTGTCACGCTCAAGGACGAGAACGGTGACGAGCAAGTGCTCGACGTGGCCAAGGACAGCCTGTTACTGAGCCGTGGCGACGATGTCGCCGAAGGCGACCAGATCGGCGTGACCCGTCACTGGGCGGCGGGCCCGCTGGCCTGGGGCCTGTGGACAACATTGTGGCTTTCGGTGGTGTCCGGCGCTTTTGGCTTGCTGATCGGCCTGTTCGCCGGCTTGTGCCGTCTGTCGAACAATCCAACCCTGCGTGACCTGTCGACGGTTTATGTCGAGTTGGTGCGGGGTACTCCACTGCTGGTGCAGATTTTCATTTTCTACTTCTTCATCGGCACCGTGCTCAACCTGTCCCGGGAATTCGCGGGGGTGGCAGCCTTGGCGTTGTTCACCGGCGCCTATGTTGCAGAAATCGTTCGCGCCGGCGTGCAGTCGATCGCCAAAGGGCAGAATGAGGCTGCGCGCTCGCTGGGCTTGAACGCAGGCCAGTCGATGCGCCACGTGATCCTGCCGCAGGCGTTCAAGCGCGTGCTGCCACCACTGGCGGGCCAGTTCATCAGCCTGGTCAAAGACACCTCGCTGGTATCGGTGATCGCCATCACCGAACTGACCAAGAGCGGCAGGGAGGCGATCACCACATCGTTCTCGACTTTCGAGATCTGGTTCTGCGTGGCAGGCCTGTACCTGCTGATCAACCTGCCGCTGTCGCACATCGCCAGCCGGCTCGAGCGGAGGCTTGCGCAAAGTGATTGAAGTCCGTGACCTGTTGAAAGTCTTCGACACCCGTGGCCAGGTAGTGCGGGCTGTGGATAACGTCACCACGCAAGTTGCCAAGGGCGAAGTCGTGGTCGTGCTTGGCCCATCGGGCTCGGGCAAGTCGACCTTCCTGCGTTGCCTCAATGGCCTGGAGCATTTCGATGAAGGCCATGTGGCCATCGACGGTCTGCAACTGGCAGACCCTAAGACCGACATCAATGCCTACCGCCGCGAAGTCGGCATGGTGTTCCAGCATTTCAACCTGTTCCCGCACATGACTGTGCTTGAGAATCTGTGCCTGGCGCAGAAGGTGGTACGCAAGCGCAACAAGGCCGAGCGTGAAGCCAAGGCCCGGGCATTGCTGGATAAGGTTGGCATCGCGCAGAAAGCCAACGAGTATCCCTCGCGCCTCTCCGGTGGCCAGCAGCAGCGGGTGGCGATTGCCCGCGCGCTGGCGATGGACCCGAAGGTGATGTTGTTCGACGAGCCGACTTCGGCGCTTGACCCGGAGATGGTGGGTGAGGTGCTGGACGTGATGAAAACCTTGGCCCAGGAAGGCATGACCATGGTCTGCGTCACCCACGAGATGGGCTTTGCCCGTGAAGTGGCCGACCGGGTGCTGTTCTTCGATCACGGCAAGCTGCTTGAAGATTCGGCCCCGGCGGCGTTCTTTGCCTCGCCCCAAGACCCGCGGGCGCAGGCTTTCCTGCGCCAGGTGCTGTAACTCGGGGCCCTTTGCGGGTAAACCGGCTCCCACACGTTAGCGAGCATCTCCAAGCATGTGCTGCCCTTGTGGGGGCGCGGCCACCCGCGATGTGGGCGGCTGTATCTCAAAGGTTGAATCGCCCCACCATCCCCCGCAACTGCTGCCCCAGCTGCTCCAGCTCACCACTGGAGGCTGCCGTCTGCTCACTGGCCGCACTGGTCTGGTCCGAGGCATCCCTCACGCTGATCACGCTACGGTTGATCTGTTCGGCCACGACGCTTTGCTGCTCGCTGGCCGTGGCAATCTGTTGGTTCATCCCCTGAATGCTCGACACGGTATCGGTGATCTGCGCCAGCGCCTGCCCAGCTCTGCGGCTGAGCTCCACGCTCTGCTCGGTCAGCTGTTTGCTGTCATCGAGCAGGCGGGTGACCTCGTCGGTGCCGCTGTGCAGGCTGTGGATCAGTTGTTCGATTTCTTCGGTGGATTGCTGGGTACGCTGCGCCAGCCCGCGCACCTCGTCGGCCACCACGGCAAAACCACGGCCCGCTTCGCCGGCCCTGGCAGCTTCGATGGCTGCGTTCAGTGCCAGCAGGTTGGTCTGTTCCGACACTGACTTGATCACCACCAGGATGCTGCCGATGCGCTGGCTCTCGCCGGCCAGGTGCTGCATGGCGTTCAGGCACGCATCCATCTGCCGTGCCAACTGCTCGATCCGGCTAATGGCTTGGGCCACCACCTGATCGCCCAATTGCGCCTGCTGGTCTGCATTGGTGGCCGCGAACGAGGCGTGTTCAGCGTTTTGCGCCACTTCTTGCACCGTTGCGCTCATCTGGTTCATGGCGGTGGCCACTTGGTCGGTTTCTTCGCGCTGCTGGTTGATGCGCAGCTTGGTGTCCTCGCTGCTGGCGGCCAGTTGCGACGCCGCCTGGGACAGGTGGCCAACGCCATGGTCGATACCGCCGATCAGCTCACGCAGGCTCACGGTCATTTCGCGCATGCTGGCCTGCAATTGCCCCATCTCGTCGCGGCGCCGCACAGGCTCCAGCGTGCTTAGATCGCCTTTGGCGATTCGCGCGGCCAGCGTCAGCGTCTGGCGCAGCGGCTGGGTGATCTGCTGGGTGATCAGCCAGCCGGCGACGACGCCTACGACCAGGGCCAACAACGCCACGCTGGTGAGCAGCGAGCGAGCAGCCAATGCTTCCCTGTCACGCTGCTCCACTTTACGCTCGCTCAGCGAAAGGCTGATCCCCCGGACCTCGTCGCCCATCTTTTCCATTTCATTTTGCAGCTGTTCGACCTTAAGGGCCGTGACGCGATACTGGGCCAGACTGGTTCGGTATTTTTTCAGCTCGATGCCCGGCTGTTCGGTCAGCGTACGTGGCAGCCCGAGGGGCGCCAGGCCGGTGACGAGCTGAGCGAGGCTGGTATCGGCGATGTTCAGTGCGCTGTCACCGACCGTGGCGAATTCTTCAAGCGGCGAGAAGGTGTAGGCGGGCACCAGACTCTGCTGGTTGGCGGTGTCCACCTGCTGGCTCAGGCTATCCATCAGGCCAAGCAGGTTGCCTTGGCTGTCTGCCGGCATCTTCAACAGGGCCTGGGTTTGCAGAGCATCGATGGCGTCGTTGAGTTTTTCTTCCTGGACCTGCATGGCCGTGCGAAGCGCGTGACGCTCATCGACGTTGCGCTGCAGTGCGGTGAAACTTTCGCGAAGTTGCTGCAGCAACGGCAGCTTATGGGTCAGCAACTCGCGTGACTCATCGACCTTGCTGCGTTGCTGCAAAGTGGTCACCGTGGCTTCCAGTTGCTGAAGAATGCCAGCGATCTTGGCTTTGCTGGTGTCGTCGGCGAGCACTCTGTATGTAATGCGCTCGGCGCGCAGGTCTTTGACCAAGTCGTTGATGCGGCCAATTTCGCTAAGTTGTTCCGAGCGGGTGATGGCGCCGTCCAGCGCGCGCCAGCCGCTGATCGTGGTCGCCAGGGTGAGTGCCAGGACCACGGCGAAGCCCAGGGCGAGCTTGGCGCCGACACTGATGTTGCCGAGCCTGTAATTGAGGTAGCCGAACATGGCAGATCTCCGTCCAGATGAGGGGGTAGGGTGCTGGCGGAATGCTGGCATCCTATCCCTGCCCATCGGCGGAGAGCCCGTAGGACTTGACCTGAAAGTGCTGTAGGAAAATTCAGCTCACTTTGTGAGGCGTCAGAGCCGGAATCGCCCCACCAGCCCCTGCAAATGGGTGCCCAACCGTGCCAGTTCCACGCTCGAGCTGGCGGTTTCCTCGCTGGCTGCCGAAGTCTGGTCCGAGATATCACGCACGTTCATGACGCTACGGTTGATTTCTTCGGCTGTAGCGCTCTGCTGCTCGGCTGCCGTGGCAATCTGCTGGTTCATGGCCTGGATCGACGACACCGTGTGGGTGATGGTTTCCAGCGAACTACCGGCACGACGGGTCAGCTCGACGCTGCTGTCGGTCAACTGGCGGCTGGCGTCCATCACGCTGGCGACGCGCTGGGTGCCGCTTTGCAGCCCGGCGATCAGCTCTTCGATCTCCTCGGTGGACTGCTGGGTGCGCTGGGCGAGGCTGCGCACCTCGTCGGCAACTACCGCAAAGCCACGCCCGGCTTCACCGGCACGGGCCGCTTCGATGGCCGCGTTGAGCGCTAGCAGGTTGGTTTGTTGGGCCACCGACTTGATCACATCCAGCACGCTGCCGATTTTGTCGCTCTCGGCCTTGAGCTGGTTCATCGCCTCGCTGGAGTTGACCACTTCGCCGGCCAGGCGCTCGATCTGCGCCACTGCTTCGCTGACCACCCGGTCGCCTTCTCGCGCCTGCTGATCGGCCATGGCAGCGGCTTCGGAGGCCTGCTCGGCATTGCGAGCTACTTCGTGCACGGTGGCAGCCATTTCGTTCATCGCGGTGGCGACCTGGTCGGTTTCGACCTTCTGATTGCTGACCCCGGCGCTGGTCTGTTCGGTGACCGCCGACAACTCTTCGGCAGCGCTGGCGATCTGTGTCACGCCATCGCCGATACCGCCGATCAGTTCGCGCAGGCCTTGGTTCATGCGTTGCATGCTGGCCTGCAATTGGCCGAGTTCGTCGCGGCGGGTGGTGTCCAGGTCCTGGCGCAGGTCGCCATTGGCCACGCGCTCCGCGGCAGCGAGGGTATGGCGCAGGGGGACGATGATCTGTCGGGTGATCGCCCAGGCGGCCAGCAGGCCCAGGACGATGGCCAGGGCGCTGGCGCCGCCGAGCATGATTTTGGCTTTGTGCGTACCGGCATCGCGGACCTCGGTCTGCGACAGGGTCATGGCTTCACTGTTCTTCAGCAGGACCGAGCCTTGCTCAGTCATGCGCTCCAGGGCCTGCTCGCTGGCACCTTGAGCATCGCCGAACTGGGTCACCGCATCGCGGTAGGCGGCCAGGGCAGTGGCCGAATCGTCCAGGCTGGCGGCGTATTCGGCAGGCAACCTGGCAGGCAGAGCTTTGAGCTCGCTCAGTGCCTGGTCGATGGCCTTGAGCGCAGTCTGCTGATATTCGGCGTTGCCGCTGTAGGTGTAGCCACGCACTTGGAAGCGTGCCTGCTGCACCAGCGCACTGACCTCCACGGCTTGGCGATACTGGCCGATGTCGCCGCCCTGCAACAGGCGCTGCTCGACCCGGTCGATCAGCCCGGCCGCCTTGTCGGCGCTGTCACCCAGCACCGCGCGGGCAGCTTCGCGGCGTTGGCCGGCTTGCTTGAGGTCGGTGAAGGCTTGCTGATACTGGGCAACGGCGGCCTGCTGTTGCTTGAGCCGCTGCTGGTCGATGGGTTGCTCGATTTGCCCGAGCATCATGTCGACCTGACGCTCGAGGATACCCAGTGCTTTTTCCATCTCACCGATGGCCGCCTCGTTGCGGTCGCGCTGGTAGTGCTGGCGGGCGATGCGCAGATCCTGGGTGTACTGGTGAATCACCGAAATGTTGCCCAGCTTGTCACCCCTTGCGGTGACGCTGTCCAGCCCTTGCCAGCCGGTGAAGGTGATGGCCAAGGTCAGCAGCAACACCAGGCCAAAGCCCAGCCCCAGCTTGCGATTGACGCTTATATTTCCCAGCGATTGGGAAAACCATTGGTACATGTTCGACTCCCCGGCAGCGTGGCAGTATTTTTGTGGTATTGCCCACACCATCGGCTTGCGCTGGGGAAACTTTACAGCTCAAAGCTGACCCGCTCGTCAGAAAATCCTCGAGAGCAAGGCGGTTACAGCGGTTTCCACACGCAAGATGCGCTCACCCAGTTGCACGGGGGCCAGGCCCGCGTTGCCGAGCAAGTCCACTTCATACGGAATCCAGCCTCCCTCCGGCCCAATCGCCAGGGTCACAGGCCCCTCGACGGCGCGCGGGCAGGCGGGGTAGGGGCCAGGGTGGCCGACCAGCCCGAGTGTGCCTTGGGCGATGGCCGGCAGGCGATCTTCGACGAACGGTTTGAAGCGCTTTTCGATGATGACCTGGGGCAGTACCGTGTCGCGGGCCTGTTCCAACCCAAGGATCAGGTTTTCACGAATGCTTTCGGGGTTGAGGAAAGGGGTTTGCCAGAAGCTCTTCTCGACCTTGTAGCTGTTGACCAGGATCAAACGCGGCACGCCCAGGGTGGCGACGGTCTGGAACAACCGGCGAAGCATCTTGGGCCGTGGTACGGCCAACACCAGGGTCAATGGCAACTTGGCCGGTGGTGGTCGATCGAAAGCGACTTGCAGCTCGGCTTCGTGCCGTTCCAGGCGCAGCACCATTGCCGTGCCCATCAACCCATCGATGCGCCCGACGCGAAGTGTGTCGCCTACGGCGACACGGTGGATGTCTTGCATATGGGTCAAGCGCCGATCAGCCAGAACGACGCGGTCGGCCGCGACGAAGTCGGCCTCTTCGAGGAGTAACAGGTTCACGGCTGGGTCGCTGGCGGCTGGTCGTTAGGGTCGTTGGTGGCGTTGTCGTCGGCTTCTCTGCGTTTGCGGATCAGGCTGCCGCATAGCACGCCGATCTCGAACAGCAGCCACATTGGCACCGCGAGCAGGGTCTGCGAGAAGATGTCGGGCGGGGTGAGGATCATGCCGACCACGAAGCAGCCGATGATCACGTAAGGGCGGATCTTCTTCAGATACTTCACATCGACCACGCCGATCCATACCAGCAGTACCACAGCCACCGGAATTTCGAACGCTACGCCGAAGGCGAAGAACAGCGTCATCACGAAGTCGAGGTAGTTGGCGATGTCGGTCATCATCGCGACGCCCGCAGGAGTGGCGGCGGCGAAGAACTTGAACATCAATGGGAACACCAGGAAATAGGCGAACGCCATGCCTGCGTAGAACAGCAGAATGCTGGACACCAGCAGTGGAATGGCGATGCGCTTTTCATGCCGGTACAGCCCTGGCGCGATAAAGCCCCAGATCTGCTGGAGAATGAACGGGATCGCCAGGAACAGCGAGACGATCATGGTCAGTTTGAACGGCGTCAGGAACGGCGAAGCCACGTCGGTGGCGATCATCGTGGCGTTGGCCGGCAAATGCTCGCGCAGGGGTGCCGACACCAGGGTGTAGATCTGCTGGGCAAAGGAGAACAGCCCCGCGAAGATCAGGAAGATGACCGCCACACAGCGAAGCAGGCGGGTACGCAGTTCGGTCAGGTGCGAAACCAGCGGCATGGGCTGGTCGTGTTCCGGATTTTCGCTCATGGGGCTCGCGGCGGTTGAGGCTGATCGGGCGATTCAGGCGCAGCTGTCGGCACTGCCGGCGTTACCGCAGGCGCAGCAGCGGGCGGGGTGGCGGTGGGCGACGGCGCGGGCGGGTTCTGCGGGTTGAGGATGCGCTTGGCTTCCTCTTCCATCCGCAGGATGTGCTCGTTGTGCAATTGGCGGCGAATGTCGTCGGCACCAATTTCGCGCTCCACTTCCATCTTGATCGCATTGAAGCTGCGTTTCAGCCGGCCTATCCACAGGCCCGCTGTACGCGCAGCGCCCGGCAGGCGCTCGGGGCCGAGCACCAACAAGGCGACTAGGCCGACGAGCAGCAGCTCGCTGAAACTGATGCCGAACATGGGTCAGTCTTTCCGCTGTGGCTCTTGGACCGGCTGGGCCTGGCCCTCGATGGTGTGGCCTTGGGGCTGCTGCGCGGTGTTCTGCACCGGCGGCACTGGCGGCACTGGCTGGGCGGGCGGTGGGGTCTGCTCGGCCGGCTTGGTTTCTTCTTCGTTCATGGCTTTGCGAAAGCCCTTGATCGACTCACCAAGGTCGCTACCGAAGTTCTTCAGCTTCTTGGTGCCGAAGACCAGGACTACGACGATCAGCAGAACGATCCAGTGTTTCCAGTCAAAAATACCCATGGTGCTCTCCTAGAATGCAATGTGCTCAGGCCGAAGGTTGGCGCGCGGCTTTTTCATCGTGCCCGGAAAGCCCGAAACGGCGCTCCAGTTCATCTAGCACCGCTTGTGGGTGCTGGCCCAGCGCACTGAGCATGACCAGGCTATGGAACCACAGGTCTGCGGTTTCATAGATGACATCACTGTAATCCTTGCTCACGGCGGCGTCTTTGGCTGCGATGATGGTCTCGACCGATTCTTCGCCGAGCTTTTCGAGGATCTTGTTCAGGCCCTTGTGGTACAGGCTGGCCACGTACGAGCTGTCGGGCGCTGCAAGTCTGCGCGCTTCGAGCACTTGGGCCAGGCGGTTCAGGGTGTCGCTCATGTCAGTGTCCTGCGCTATAGATGGCATCCGGGTCTTTCAGAACCGGGTCCACGGTTTTCCACTGGCCGTCTTCGAAGACGCGGTAAAAGCAGCTTTCGCGGCCAGTATGGCAAGCGATGTGGCCTAACTGCTCGACCATCAGGATGATCACGTCGGCATCGCAGTCCAGGCGCATTTCATGGAGCTTCTGCACGTGGCCGGACTCCTCGCCCTTGCGCCACAGCTTGCCACGGGAACGCGACCAGTAGATGGCGCGTTGTTCGGCGGCGGTCAGGGCCAGTGATTCGCGGTTCATCCAGGCCATCATCAGCACGCGTCCGGTCTTGTGGTCCTGGGCGATCGCCGGTACCAGGCCATCGCTGTTCCACTTGATCTCGTCCAGCCAGTCTTTCATCGTCGACTCCAAAACGGGCCCGCTCCTGTGCCGGGCCCTTTGCGCTAGTGTGCCAGCCAGCAGCGCGGCTGGCTATTGGCGCACGATCAGGTAAAGGCCGGCGGCCAGCATCAACCAGGCTGGCCAGGCAGCCGGAGCGGCCAGGCTGGCGGCCTCGGCGGCGCCGGTGGCCAGTACCGCACCGCCACCGAGCAAACCGGCGCCAAGCAGGCGCAATGCCCATCGGTCGCCCAGGCGGCGACGTTCTGGCAGTTGCGGGTCTTGTAGATGAGGCTGCGACAGGCGCTCGAGCAGGTCGCGGGTCATGCCCGCCAGGTGCGGTAGCTGTTCGGCCTGGCTGTACAGGTTGCCAAGCACCGCCTTGGGGCTCATGCGCTCGCGCATCCAGCGCTCCAGGAACGGCTTGGCAGTGCTCCACAGGTCCAGCTCGGGATACAGCTGGCGGCCCAGGCCTTCGATGTTGAGCAGGGTTTTCTGCAACAGCACCAGCTGCGGCTGCACCTCCATGTTGAAGCGCCGTGCAGTCTGGAACAAGCGCATCAACACCTGGCCGAAGGAGATGTCCTTCAACGGCTTTTCGAATATAGGCTCGCACACGGTGCGGATCGCCGCTTCGAACTCGTTGACCTTGGTGTGCGCCGGCACCCAGCCCGAGTCGATGTGCAGCTCGGCAACACGGCGGTAATCACGTTTGAAGAAAGCGATCAGGTTGCGCGCCAGGTAGTCCTGGTCCTCGGCGGTCAGGCTGCCGACGATGCCGCAGTCGATGGCGATGTACTGCGGGCTCCAGGGTTTCACAGTACTCACGAAGATGTTGCCCGGGTGCATGTCGGCGTGAAAGAAACTGTCACGGAATACCTGAGTGAAGAACACCTCCACACCGCGCTCGGCCAGCATCTTCATGTCGGTGCGCTGATCGGCCAGGGTCACCATGTCGGTCACCGGCACGCCATAGATGCGCTCCATCACCAGCACCTTGGGGCGGCACAGGTCCCAGTACACCTGGGGCACGTACATCAACTCGGAGCCTTCGAAGTTGCGCCGCAGCTGGCTGGCGTTGGCCGCCTCGCGCAGCAGGTCGAGTTCGTCGTAGATGGTTTTCTCGTAGTCGCCGACGATTTCCACCGGGTGCAGGCGGCGGGCATCGGCCGAGGCACGTTCAGCGGCCTTGGCGATCAGGAATAGCCAGGCCAGGTCTTGGGCGATCACCGGCTTCAACCCCGGGCGCACCACTTTGACCACCACTTCTTCACCGCTTTTCAGGCGTGCGGCGTGCACCTGGGCGACCGAAGCAGAGGCCAGCGGTTCGACGTCGAAACGGCTGAACAGCTGCGCCACGGGGGCGCCCAGTTGTGCCTCGATCAGCGCCACCGACTGCTTGGGGTCGAACGGCGGCACCCGGTCCTGCAGCAACATCAACTCATCGGCGATGTCGCTCGGCAGCAGGTCGCGGCGCGTCGACAGCAACTGGCCGAACTTGATGAAGATTGGCCCCAGGTCCTGCAGCGCCAGGCGCAGGCGGGCACCACGGCTGAGCTCGGAAGCCTTGCGTGGCAGCCAGCGCCAAGGCATCAGCAGGCGCAGGCTGGCCAGCCACCAGGGCAGTTGGGGCTGGTCGAACAACAGGTCATCGAGGCGGTAGCGGATTACCACGCGCTGGATGCGAAAGAGACGTCGGACGGCGAGCAGCTTCATGCGTTACCGCTGGTATCAAGGGATCGGGAGAGGCGCTGCAGGCGCGCCTCGAGGCGTTCGATGTCGAGCTTGAGGGTGTCGAGCTCGCTGAAGGCGGCTTCGGCTTCACGCTGCCCTACCAGGGTGCGTGATTCCTCGGCCAGGTATTCGGACAGGTTCTGGCTGAAACGTGCCAGGCCCTGGCGGGTCCAGCGTGCACGCAAGCGTATGTGGCCGGCCAGCATCGCCGTGGCCACCGGGCCGAGCCAGCGCTGCAGCTCGTGCTCCCAGTCCAGTTCCAGGTCCTGGAGCACCCCGAAAAGGTCGAGCAGCACGGCGCTGTCGCCATGCAGTTCGACCTGAGGGCTGTGCAGCACGGCAGTCTTGTCCTTGGCCACCGCCAGTTGCACCAGGCTGCCAGCCGGAGCGCGCAGGCTGCAATGGACCTCACCCTCCCAGTGGGCGGCGAGCATCAGGCCTTGTTCATCGGGCAGGATGAACACCTGCATGGCCGGTTGGCGGCAGTCGATTTCGATGGCCTTGCCTTCCAGCGCGGCCAGCCGCGGCAGGGCCGTGCTGTCCATGCGCAGGACCCGGTTCAGGCCATGTTCGATGCTGGCGAGCAGCCCGGCCAGCAGCATCAGGGTTTGATTCCCCGGTGCACGGCCACGATACCGCTGGTCATGTTGTGGTAGGTGACGCGGTCGAAACCGGCCTCGACCATCATGCTCTTGAGGGTTTCCTGGTCGGGGTGCATGCGGATCGACTCGGCGAGGTAGCGGTAGCTGTCGGCATCATTGGTGATCAGCTTGCCGGCCAACGGCATGAAGGCGAACGAGTAGGCATCGTAAGCCTTGGACATCAGCTTGTTGGTGGGTTTGGAGAACTCCAGGATCAACAGGCGCCCGCCGGGCTTGAGCACACGCAGCATCGAACGAATGGCAGCGTCCTTGTGGGTGACGTTGCGCAGGCCGAAGGCGATGGTCACGCAGTCGAAGTGGTTGTCGGGGAAGGGCAGCTTCTCGGCATCGGCCTGGACGAACTCGATGTTGGCGGCCACACCACGGTCTAGCAGGCGGTCACGGCCGACCTTGAGCATGGACTCGTTGATGTCGGCAAGCACCACTTGGCCGGTCGGGCCGACCAGGCGGGAGAACTTGGCGGCCAGGTCACCGGTGCCGCCGGCGATGTCGAGCACCCGGTTGCCGGCGCGCACGCCCGACAGCTCGATGGTGAACCGCTTCCACAGGCGGTGCATGCCGCCGGAGAGCACGTCGTTCATCAAGTCGTACTTGGCGGCCACGGAGTGGAAAACCTCGGCGACCTTCTTGGCTTTCTGGCTTTCAGGGACGTCCTGGTAGCCAAAATGGGTGGTGGGTTCGGCGTGTTCGCCTTTGCGCTGGTCGTTCATATCGCTTCACCGAAAAAAATTACCGCCATTCTAGGGTGAACCGGCGGATTTGTCTTGGCGGGGTGTGCCTTGGAACAGGGGCGGGCATAATGCCGATTATGTCTATATGCCCAGGAACGCCCGCATGACCCAGATCAGCGTCGAACGCAAACACTCCCTCGGCCGCGAGGCCGCCCGTGCCAAGGCCCAAGCCCTCGTGGACAAGCTCAGCCGCGAATACGACCTCAAGGCCACTTGGAGCGGTGACCGGGTCGACGTAGCGCGCAGCGGTGCCAACGGCAGTGTGCACATCGGCGAGGACAGCATCCGGGTGGAGCTCAAGCTCGGTATGATGCTGTCGATGATGGGTGGCACCATCAAGGGCGAGATCGAACGCGCCCTTGATAAAGCCTTGGCCTGAAGCGCTGCTTCAGCTGTCAGGGAAGGGGATCAGGCCCTCTATGTCGCGCAGGCGCAGGTCGCCTCGGTAGATGCGGATACGTTCCGCCGGGTCCAGTGCCCGTTGAAGCTGCTCATCCCGGCCCATCCCCCGGGGCTCGCTGAACTTCAAATGACCTTTTGCGAACGCTCGTGGTGCCGCGTGCTCCTGGGTGTAATGGAAGTGCGCCTCCCACAGCGGCTGCCGCGGTTGTTTGCGGTCGATGGTGTAGACGGCAAGGTAGTCATTGGTGCTTAGCCGTTTTCTGGCTTTGACCAGGGTGACTTGCACCTGGTCCTGCTCGATCAGGTAGCGCAGGGCCGTACTGTCGGGGTGCCTGGTATTGAGGTAGGCGTCAGTGAGCAACCGGCGTTTCTCGGCCTGCATGTCGGCGATGGCTTGATCCAGTTGGCCGGCAAGCGCGTGCCCATCGGCAGGGCCAGCATGCAGGCGCTGTGCGATATCGCTCATATCCTGCACATGCCAGTCGAGCAGGTCGGCCAGGCTATTGGGCTCATTGGTGTAGCGGCTGGCCAGGGCTATCTGAGCTGCCTTGCGGCCTAACAAGCGCGTTCCGACACGGCGCAGATAGGCAGCGCCATGGATGACCGGTGGGGCCGGCACTTGCTCCCAAGCGTCGCCTTGGCGCTGATATTGGCTGGTGGTCTGTTCGGTGACCGGGTCATTGAGCAGCGCCTGGCTGCCGTCACCGTTTTGCTCGACCAGAATGGCTCTGCCCCGGCTGGTGCGGATCAGCTTGCGTTTGCCTTTGCGCTCTCGATAAGTGACGGGTTGGCCGATTGCAACTGCGCCATCGTCGCGTTCGCGCAAGGTGTTGCTCAACTCGCGCTCGGCCTGTGATTCCAGGGCACCCATTTCCCGTATGTAGGCTTCGAGCTGAACAATGTTCAACGCCGGATCGTTCAGCGACAGCAGGTAGCTGGCCTTGGTGCGGGCGATGCGGTATTCGCGCAGGGCGTTGTTGAGGACCTCGACCTGCTCATCGAGCGGCAAATCGGCGCTAGGGATACTGTTGTGGCTCAGCAGCGCTTCTTTGAAGTCCAGCGAACGCAAGTCGGCCTGCATGCGCAGTAGCTCGTCGAAGCTTTCGGCGGTCAGTCGCTCTCTGTCGATGACCAACTGGCTCAGGTCGCTCAGCACCTGAGCGCGGGTGATCACGGTCGAGTACTTGCGCCGAGCGATGATCTTGTCAATTTTCGTTTGTTTACCGGCAAACTGTATGCGGTTGTCCAGCAGCGCCTCGACCAGATTGCGATCCAGTCGCTCGGTGGCAGCCAGTATGCGTTGGTGCAGTGCCAGCGTCGGCTGCAGAGTGTCACGGTAAGCTTGGTAAACCGATATGTACTCCTCCCCAAATGGCAAACTGGCCAGTGTCAGCGATTGCGTCTGCACCTGCGTGTAATCGGTCAGTTCAAGCAGGCGATGGATCATATGCACATCGTTGTTGAGCAGTTGTTCCCACCATTGACCCAGGCCATAGGCAGCCAGGCCGGAAGGGTCTTGCCTGGCGAAACGAGGCTCACTCATCTGGCCCAGGACCTGCACTTGTGAAGTCAGGATTTCAGCTTGCTTTTCATGGGTCAGCACCAGTACCTGAAGCTGGCTACGCAGGCTTCTGCGCATGGCTTGCAACTCGTCCATTTGTGTTTGCACGGGCTCTGGCAGGTTTTCAAGCGATACCCCTGGGTAATCCTCGAGCAGCAACCTGAGGGCCTTTGCGGCGTCGTCCAACGGTTTGACCTGCTCGGAGTTCCTGTCCAGCAGTGCCTCGTACTTCACCAGCATCGCGTCGTTTTGCGCCCTCTTGGCTTGTAATTCGGCCAAGGCCTTGCGGTTCTCTTGCATCACTGCCTGGCGGGATTTGGGCATGCCGCCGGCCAAACTGAGGTCGATCACCCATTCACCATTACGGCGTACGACCCATGGCCCCTTGTCGCGCTCGCGACCAACGATGAGGTAGCCATCCCAGTCGCCACCCCAGCGGTCGGTCCATTCGCCTTTACGGGTGTCCGACCCAATGATGCGGATGCCCGTAAAGGTCTCTTCAACCTCGTAGAACGTGCCTTGTAGATTTACGTAGCAACGTTCCTCGACCTTGTACAAGCCGCGCAGGCGCCCGCTGGTCTGTAAGGCCGGTGCCTGCGGCTGTGGCCGTGCGCGCAGTTGGGAAAGCGCAGCTCGTGCCTGCGCCGAAAGATTCGCCAAGCGTTGGCTATCACCCCAGCGCGTTACCCGGTAGGCAGGTGATTCGGGATGTACAGGTACGGCTTCCCAGGTGGCCGGCTGGGGCGCTGATGTGCTGTGACCACTTGCAGGCTGTCGCTTGGCAGGCCCAGTGATGCGTACCAGGCGCTCGTCTGGCGGTAGCGGGCTGGGGCTGTGCGCAGGGGTTTTGTGCATCAGTAGCATGGCAACGCTTAGCAGAATGTCGGTTGCCGCCAGAATATCGCTCTGCTCTGATCCCTGGCCGAGCACCGCCAAGTCATTGTTCAGGCTCAGTGCCGTAGTCACCAACCACACCACCGTGGCTGCCGGCCCACGCAGCGGGGTGGTAGCCACGTTGAAGGCCAGCCATGCACACTCCACCACCATGTCCCAACGTAGCTCGGCGTTGGAGGTGGATTGGCGCGACGCCAACAGCAGCATGGCGAGGGCTTTGTCGTCATAGAGCTGCTGATCCAGGTGGTCGGACCAGGGCTTGAAGTCCAGCGCGGCCGGGGCGCGGATCGCATCCAGCGCGGTAAGCCCCAGGGGGTTGAGCAGCGCTGCGATTTCTTCGAGGGTGGGATACAAGTGAGGGTGCGTGAAGCCACCATTGTCATAGATCGGCCTGGCTTCGTCGCTCATCCAGGCCAATACGCTGCGCTGCAGGGCGAGATCGCTGCGCAGGCTTTCCATCAGCTGGTCTGGGCCGGCGAACTCACGCAGTGCGGCATCGCTGAGCCATGGCCGGTAGAGCAGCCAGCTGTGCGGGTCGTTGAGCTTGATCAGGTACATGCCATGGGCCCGATTGCTGCGCTTGGCGCCTCTGGCGCAGAAAAAGGCCAGCGGTGCCAGTTGCAGGTTATCTTGCGCATGAGCCTGGCCCTGGCAGTAATCGGTCACTGCCTGATAACTGCGCTCACCCAGCGCCCCGTCTATTTTGGCTTTCAGTGCACACAGCAGCAGGCTGGCGCGCCATTCTTTGACAAAAAGCTGAACCCGCAAGCTTTTGCTGGCCGAGTCGTTCAGCAGGCCGTGTACATAGACTGGATATTGACCGGCAACATCGACGGTACTGATCAGCGAGTCGACATAGGTGAGGGTCACCCAGGGCGCCAATGGATGTGCGGTAGCGCTTTGCACAGCAGAGACTACCAGGTCGGTAGCGGGGCGCAGCCTGGTGATCGCAAGCTCAGGCAGGCTGATGGTTTTGACGAAGCGCAGCTGCCAAGGGCCTTCGGAGGACACCTGCACACGTTCAGAAAGGCTGATGACGATGTGCTCGGGGTTACTGGGCGGTGTGCCGGGGTGGTCGGCGAGCATCTGTTCGCGCAACCGGCGCGTCGTATACGTGCTCAGGCTTTCGATGCCTTGCAGCGAACTTGTATCTTTGGCCTGGGATTGGCCTGATGACAGCTGCAGCAGCGCTTGGGCATAGGCAAGACGATCCTGTGCATCGGCATTTGCCAGCCAAGCCGGAAGTGGCAGCGCTGACCCTGGGAAGGGCGGATGGGCGTAATCGTTGAATGCTGTGCAGGGGTCGCTGAGCTCAGCGTACACCCGCTCCAGATGGGCCACATCTGTGATCGAGCCAAGTTGCACCTGGGCGATACGCTGCAGCATGACATTGAGCAACTGTTCGGCCTGATACGCGAAAACGGGCCTGCTCAGCGGCATTCGCGCCCAGCTCCAGGCACTGAATGTGTAGCGCTCACAGAGGTCCCGATGCAGGTCTTGTGCAAAGGCTTCTAAGTTCACGTAGCGGCGCACGCTACCTGAAGGCTTGCACCACAGAAACCCTTGTCCGCTGCCCGTCTGCTGGCTGAGCAGAACATCCGGCAACAGTGGCTTGTGCTCCTCACCTTCCTGAGCCAGTGATACTTGCAGGGCGTAAGCCACAGGTGGAGTGCTGGCCTGGTCGATCAAATCATGTACGCACTGTTCATCGGCAGCAGTCAGGCCCTGTTTCTCGAGGGCCTGCAGCCACGCCCCCTTGATAAGCTGTTCGAGCCAAGTGATGGGGGACACCTCGGTGTCGCTATTGCCGCCATTCCAGAAACTGATCTGTGCCAGCTGAAAGGCTTCGCTCAGGGTCGCCAGGCGCTCGTCGAACACCGTGTTGAGCACTACCGGGTTGAGTTCGATTACCGGTGAATGGTCTTGCGCCCGGAATATCAGGGGAGGGGCCAGGCTCAGGTAGTCAGACGGTGCCAACGTCACTTTCTGGCCGCTGACGAAATGCTCGAGCAGGGTATCGACCAAGTTACGGGTGCTTGGCTGGCCTGGGCCGGCCGCTCGCACCACGCTCAGAGCGTCCGCCGATTGCAGGTGGGGATGGTTCTGCCGGGTCCAAGGATAGCGCTGCACGATGGCTTCGAAGGCGCTTATGGCCAGTACTTGGCGCAAGGTTGGCCGATCGGCGAACCGGGCAGCGGCCATTTGCTTGAACGCCAGAGGACGGATGTCGGTGATAGAGGGCATGGGATCGCGTGCTCCTGCTGGGGGAGCGGCGAGGGTGGCGTGGGGGTAGCAAAGGGGTGCGGTATATAGATCCGAGCGTTGATCTTAGGGTGAGAATTCTAATTTCGGCTCGTACCGTATGTTCAAGCCCAACCTCCATGGGCAGGTTCCTCCTCCACTCATGAGCATGAGGTACAGAGCATGGCTAAAGTGACTGTGAAGAAAAAACAAGACGCCCCAAGCACCTTGGGCGAAGTTCGCGGCTACGCGCGCAAGATCTGGCTGGCGGGCATCGGCGCTTATGCGCGGGTGGGCCAGGAAGGCTCCGACTACTTTCAGGAACTGGTGAAGGCCGGCGAAGGCGTCGAAAAGCGTGGCAAGAAACGCATCGATCAAGAGCTCGATGCTGCCAACTCCCAGATCGATGAAGCCAGCGAAGAGGTCAATCGCGTACGCGGCAAGGTCGAAATTCAACTCGACAAGATCGAAAAAGCTTTCGACGCACGGGTAGGCCGCGCCTTGAATCGCCTTGGCATTCCGTCTAAACATGACGTTGAGGCGTTGTCCATCAAGCTTGAACAGCTGCATGAGCTGCTCGAGCGCGTCGCGCACAAACCATAAGGAGAGCAGGATGGCTGGCAAGAAGAATTCCGACAAAGAAAACAGCTCCTGGATCGGCGGGATCGAGAAGTACTCCCGCAAGATCTGGCTGGCAGGGCTGGGTATCTATTCGAAGGTCGACCAGGACGGCTCGAAGCTGTTCGAATCGTTGGTCAAGGATGGCGAAAAAGCCGAGAAGCAAGCCAAGAAGACCGCGGAAGATGTGGCCGACAGCGCCAAGTCCTCGACCACTTCGCGGGTATCGGGCGTCAAGGACCGTGCGTTGGGCAAATGGAGCGAGCTCGAAGAAGCCTTCGACAAGCGCCTGAACAGCGCTATTTCGCGCCTGGGCGTGCCAAGCCGCAACGAGATCAAGGCATTGCACCAGCAGGTCGACAGCCTGACCAAGCAGATCGAGAAGTTGACCGGTGCCTCGGTGACCCCGGTCTCCTCGCGTGCTGCGCCAGCCAAGCCGGCGGCGAGCAAGAGCGCTGCCAAGCCACTGGCAAAGGCGCCTGCCAAAGCTACGGCGAAAACCGCGGCGGCTAAACCAGCAGCGAAAACCGCTGCTGCTAAGCCTGCAGCCAAACCAGCAGCGGCTAAAGCTACAGCGGCCAAACCTGCCGCAAAACCTGTAGCAGCGAAGAAGCCTGCCGTTAAAAAGGCGCCGGCCAAGTCAGCCGCTAAACCAGCCGCACCAGCGGCCAGCGCACCTGCTGCTACTGCTGCCCCAGCTCCGGCGGCCGCCCCGGCCAACAACACTGCGTCAGCACCGGTGAACGCCACTCCAGTAGCGTGACACCTCGTCGGCTGCTTCGCGGGTAAACACGCTAGTATAGGGTTGTCGTCTTGCCCTGTACTAGCGCGTTTACCCGCGAATGCGCTGAGCGCAGCACTGCGCTCGCCATGGGCTTAGCCCTCCAGATACCGCAGGGCCAGTTGCTCCGCCGCTGCCCGTGGTCGTTCCTGCAGATGCGGTGCCACCAGCATCATCACCTGATACACCACGATCCCCACATCACCTTCGCGCCCCAGCACCCGTTGGTAATCCAGCGAGAACATCAAGGTCAGGGTGATCTGTTCCACCAGTTGCCCCAACGCCTGTGTCTCACTCACCACCTGCCCCTGGCCTTTCAGGCTCGCCAACAGCGCCGCCAACGTGCGCTTGAGGGCATTGATCAGGCTGCGCATGCCCCGCGCCAGTTTGGGCAAGCGCCCGGTCAGGTTGGAAAGGTCCTGGAACAGAAAGCGGTACTGGGCCATGCGTTCGACGATCAAATGCAGGAACAACCAGTAGTCCTCTGCCTCCAGGCGTAGCTCCAGGGGCGGGTCGAGCAGCGGCATCAGCGCTTCTTCGAAACGGTCGAACAAGCCGTGAATCAAGGGCTCCTTGCCATGGAAGTGGTAGTAAAGGTTACCGGGGCTGATACCCAGTTCGTTGGCGATCTCCAGGGTCGAGACATTGGGCTCGCCCTGCTGGTTGAACAGCTGCAGGGCGCATTCCAGGATACGGTCGCGGGTTTTCATCCAGTCGGCGTGCTCATCGGGTCAGGACATAGGTGCCCGGTGCAGGGCCCAGCGGTGGATAGGTTGCATTGCCCAGCTCGGCGCGGGGGGCTTTGAGCGGGCCGGAACGCCGGGTGATCCACTCCAGCCACAGCGGCCACCAACTGCCCTCGCGCCGCTGTGCGTCATGGAACCACGCGCGCGGGTCACTGGAGAGCCTGGGGTTTTCCAGGTAATAGGCCTTGGGGTTGCCGGGCGGGTTGATGATGCTCTGGATATGCCCGCTGTTGGCCAGCACGAACTGCCGGTCGCCACCAAGCAGCATGGCCGAGCGGTACACCGCATCCCAGGGTGTGATGTGATCGTTGCTGCCGGCCACGGTGAAGCTGTCGAGGTCGACCTGCTTGAGGTCGATCGCTGTACCGCACACCTCAAGGCCTTTTGCGTGAATAAGCGGATTGAGCTTGAAGAAATCCAGCAGGTCGCCATGCAAGGCGGCCGGTAGGCGGGTGCTGTCGGCGTTCCAGTACAGGATGTCGAATGCCGGTGGAGTCTTGCCTAGTAGGTAGTTATTGACCCAGTAGCTCCAGATCAAGTCGTTGGGCCGCATCCACGCAAAGATCCGCGCCACTTCCCCGCCATCGAGCACGCCGCGTTGGTACGAGCGACGCTTGGCTGCCTCGATGGTCTGCTCGTCGGCGAAAAGGCTGGCTGGGCTGTCGAATTTACTGTCCAGCAGGCTGACCAGGTAGGTTGCGCTGCGTACCCGGCGCAGTTGCCGCTTGGCTTGCAGGTGACCCTGCAGTGCGGCCATGGTCAGGCCCCCGGCACAGGCGCCCATCAGGTTGGGGTCACGGTTGCCGCTGATGCTGCGGCAAACATTGAGCGCTTGCTCCAAGGCCTCCACGTAGCTCGACAGGCCCCATTCACGGTGGCGCGGGTCGGGATTGCGCCAGCTGACCATGAACACCTGCAGGCCGTTCTTGAGCATGTACTGGACGAAGCTGTTGTGCGGCTGCAGGTCGAAGATGTAGTACTTGTTGATCTGGGGCGGCACCACCAGCACGGGGCGCGTGTGCTGCTTCTCGCTCATTGGCTTGTACTGGATCAACTCCAGCAACGGGTTGCGAAATACCACGGCGCCCGGGGTGGCGGCGAGGTTGCCGCCGACTTCGAAAGCGCGCTCATCCACTTGGCGGGGCAGGCCGTCATTGTGGCGAAGATCGTCGAGCAGATGGGCCATGCCACGCACCAGGCTCTGCCCGCCGGTGTTGAACAACTCCTTGACCGCCAGTGGATTGAGCAGCGAATTACTCGGTGCCAGGGCGTCGTTGATCAGGTTGAACAGAAAATGCGCCCGGGCTCGGTCATCCGCGTCCAGATGGCTTTCTTCGATCCACAGGCGGGTCTGTTTCTGCCAGGCCAGGTAGGCCTGCAGGCCACGCCGGTAAAACGGGTTCTGACTCCATGTCGGGTCGCTGAATCGCGCATCGCGCGGGTTTGGCTGGTAAGGCGTGTCACCGAGCATCACCCGCCCCAGCTGGCCACCCAGGGCCAGCAGATGGCGGGCAGTATGCAGCGGGTTGCCCAGGCCATGGCGGCCAACGTTGCGCAAGGTGGAAATCAGGTCGCGACCGCGCAGGCCAAGGATGGCGTTCTGCGCGTTCATGTGGGTGGCGGGCAGCGATGACGTTCCTCTGGCCGGCTTTTCTTTCATGGCGATCACTCCCTTGTCAGGCCACGAACAGGTTCATGCAACAGCAAGCGACAGCTCAGCCACCAGGGGCCGGGCTGGGGTGCATGACCGCGCGCTGACGCTCTTGCTGGAGAAACTTCATGATGATGGGGGCGACGGCCTCGGCCCGCGTAATCAGGAACAGATGACCGTCGTCGATAATATGTAGCTGGGCATTGGGAATTCGCCAGGCCAGCAGGCGCATGTTCACCAGCGGGATCAGCGGGTCGTCGTCACCGGCCAGCACCAGGGTTGGCTGCTGGATCTTGTGCAGCCAATGGATGCTGGTCCAGCCAAGCCCTGCGAACAGTTGCCAGTAATAGCCCAGCTTGCCGCCTGAGCGCACCTTTGCGGCGTGGTGCAGGGCCAGCTCCGGATCGCGGCGAAAGGCGCCGCCATAAATCATGGGCGCGATACGGATGACGTGCGACGGCTGCACGTAGCGTCTAGGGCTGGCCATCATCCATAGCACCTTGGGCTTGCCCGGCACCATCACCGCCCCGGCAGCGGTAGCCGCCAGCACCAGCTTCTTGCAGCGCTCGGGGTAATCATGGGCGAACTGCTGGGCCAGGGCACCGCCCCACGACACGCCAATGACGTTGACCTGGCCATAGTCCAGGTAGTCGAGCATGCGTGCGGTCAGCTTGGCCAGGCCCGGAAAGCGATACGGATGGCGCGGGGTGGACGAGCCTCCTACGCCAGGGACGTCGAAAGCGATGACTTCCAGGTCCGGGTCCAGTGCCTCGATGAAGGGGAACACCAGCTCCAGGTTCGCACCAATGCCGTTGAATATCAGCAGCGGCGTCAGGTGGGGCTTGCCTGGGCGCACCGCGGTTCGGATCGATTGGTCGTCCAGCTCGACGGTGCGGAAGATGTAGGGTTGCGGCATGCGCATGGCTCGGTAGCTTGAAGAGGTACCGTGGCGCGCTCCGAGCGGCCACGGCATTGCGACTCAACGTTCGTGGACGTAGGTACCTGGTGCAGCCTCGGCTGCGGCGTAGGCACGGTTGCCCAGGCGCGTCGGCGCCTTTTTCAGCTCGCCTGCACGTTCGCCCAGCCAGCGCTGCCAGTGCAGCCACCAGGAGTCGGCGTGCTTGTCGGCGTTCTCCTGCCAGGCCACCGGGTCACCTGGGCGATCAGCACCGGTCATGTAACGGGCTTTAGGATTGCCTGGCGGGTTGAGGATGCTCTGAATATGGCCACTGTTGGACAGCACGAACTCGATCTTGCCGCCGAACAGATGCGCTGAGCGGTAGCACGACTGCCAGGGGGTGATGTGGTCGGAGGTGCCGGCAACACTGAAGATGTCGCATTGGACCTGCTTGAGGTCGATGGCGGTGCCGCACACTTCCAGGGCATTCGGGCGGGTCAAGGGGTTGTTCTTGAACATCTCGATCAGGTCGCCGTGGAAGGCTGCCGGCAAGCGGGTCGTGTCGTTGTTCCAGAACAGGATGTCGAAGACGGGTGGCTCGTTGCCGAGCAGGTAGTTATTGACCCAGTAGTTCCAAATCAGGTCGTTGGGGCGCATCCAGGCGAATACCTTGGCCATGTCACTGCCTTCGAGCACACCGGCTTGATAGGAGTGGCGCTTGGCAGCTTCCAGGGTCTGTTCATCGACGAACAGCGCAACATCGGTGTCCACGGTGGTGTCCAGCACGCTGACCAGCAGGGTCAGGGCATTGACCTTCTGCTCACCCAGCGCCGCATAGTGGCCCACCAGCGCGGTGCAGGTGATGCCGCCGGAGCAGGCGCCGAGCATGTTCAGGTCTTTGCTGCCGGTGATGGCCAGCACTGCATCCACCGCTTCCTTGAGCGCGTCGATGTAGGTCGACAGGCCCCACTCACGTTGAGCCTTGGTCGGGTTGCGCCAGCTGATGATGAAGGTCTGTTGCTGCGAACGCAGGCAAAAGCGCGCCAGGCTCTTTTCCGGGCTCAGGTCGAAGACGTAGAACTTGTTGATTTGAGGCGGCACCACCAGCAATGGGCGAGCATGCACCTGTTCGGTGATGGGGCTGTACTGGATCAGTTCCAGCACATCGTTGCGGTAGATCACTGCGCCTTCGCTGGTGCCCAGGTTCTTGCCGACCTCGAAAGCGTCCATGTTCACCTGGCTGGGCATACCGCCATTGTTGACCACGTCCTTGGCCAGGTTGGACAGCCCATCGAGCAGGCTTTTACCGCCGGTTTCGAAGAAGCGTTTGACCGCGGCCGGGTTGGACAAGGTGTTGGTCGGCGCCATGGCTTCGGTCATCAGATTGATGACGAACTGGCCACGGCTGATGTCCTGGGGCGACAGGTCGCTGTTGCCGATCCATTCGTGCAGCTCCTTGCGCCAAGCCAGGTAGGTCTGCAAGTAACGACGATAAAGAGGGTTCTTGCTCCAGGCCGGGTCCTGGAAGCGGCGGTCGTCGCCTTCGGGGGCGAGGCTGGATTTGCCCAGCAACACGTTTTTAAGCTCCAGGCCAAAATGCGCCACGTGCTTGGCACTGTGCAGCGGTTGGCGTACGGCCTGGCGCAGCACGGTACGGGCCGAACTCAGCAGGTCTTTGCGGCGAATGCCAATGATCGGGTTGAGCCCCAGGGTGTTTTCCGAGGCTTGCCGCTGCAACTCATCGTTGTTCTTGTTACTCATCTACGACGCTCCGTTGTCCTGAGACGAGTACCGGGGTGCTGTAGCATCATGCACAGCGGACAACCCAGTACCGCTACTCGGGTGACCAGTGATAAGGAACAGCGGTGCTGCAGGCCGGATGCATTCGGTGATGAGCTGCGGGGGATTCTGCGTGTGAAGACAGCCTGCTTTCGCTCGCGACCTCTACATACCGGCCAGTGCCTGATTGCCCTGAAGGCGATGCAGGGAACTTGCCAGCTCCATTGGTTACCCGACTTTCATGTAATGCGCAAGACAACCCTTATTGGGGTTGTCTGTAAGGCATTCAAACAGATGAGATTAGAAAATGCGCTCTAAAGCCTGGAAGGCTTGAGCTAGAGCATGAATTTCACAACCGATTCGGCTGGATCGCGGGATTTGCCGGCTTTGTGCAGTTCATCGAGATATTCGGCCCATAGCTGTTGCTGCCGAAGGCACAGCTGTTCGAGGTATTCCCAAGTGAACAGGCCGCTGTCATGACCGTCGTCGAAGGTCAGTTTCAGTGCATATTGGCCAGCCGGTTCCAGGCCGCTAAGGCCGACGTTCAATTTGCCGAATTGCAGGATGGGATTGCCGTGGCCCTGGACCTCGGCGGAAGGCGAATGAACGCGCAGAAATTCGGCGCTCAGGTGGTAGACCTCGTCAGGGGCGTAGGTGAGGCTGAGGGTCTTGGAGGCTTTGTGCAGGTTGATGGCGGTGGGCATGCGGGCCATGGCGGGGATCCCTAGGTAGCTGGTCCAGCAAGCTTCCAGCTTCCGGTAGAGGGATTCAAGGGCCTTTTCGAGGCGGCGCGGCGCCCGAAGACCTGTTCCAGGCGCCCACCCAACCTTGGGGCGACTGCCTAGTCGGCCTGTGCCGGCCGCTTCGCGGCTAAAACCACTCCCACAGGTTGGGGCACATCCCACATTTGGGCGGTGCGGGTGAGAGCGGGTTTACCCGCGAAGAAGGCGGCGCTGGCCTTACAGGATGTAGCGCGACAGGTCCTCGTTCTGCGCCAGTTCACCCAAGTGGCCGTTTACATACGCAGCATCGATGCGGATCGGTGCTTCTTCATGGGAACTGGCCAGGTCACCGGCACTGAACGACACCTCTTCGAGCAGGCGCTCGAGCAGGGTGTGCAGGCGGCGGGCGCCGATGTTTTCGGTCTTTTCGTTGACCTGATAGGCGATCTCGGCCAAGCGCTTGATACCGTCGGCGGCGAACTCGATATTCAAGCCCTCGGTCTTGAGCAGAGCACTGTACTGCTCGGTCAGCGAGGCATGGGGTTCTTGCAGAATGCGCTCGAAGTCCTCTGGGGTCAGTGCCTTGAGTTCGACGCGGATCGGCAGGCGGCCTTGCAGCTCCGGCACCAGGTCGCTCGGCTTGCTCAAGTGGAACGCACCAGAGGCGATGAACAGGATATGGTCGGTTTTGACCATGCCCAGCTTGGTGTTCACTGTGCAACCTTCGATCAGTGGCAGCAGGTCGCGCTGTACGCCTTCGCGGGATACATCGGCGCCGCCGACGTTGCCACGCTTGGCCACCTTGTCGATTTCATCGATGAACACGATGCCGTGCTGCTCGACCGCTTCCAGGGCCTTGGCTTTGAGCTCTTCTTCATTGACCAGGCGGCTGGCTTCCTCGTCGCGCACCATCTTCAGTGCGTCCTTGACCTTCAGCTTGCGGGTCTTGCGCTTGCCCTTGCCCATGTTGGCGAACAGGCTCTGCAGCTGGTTGGTCATCTCTTCCATGCCGGGTGGCGCCGCAATTTCGACGCCCATGTTCTCGGCAACTTCGATCTCGATTTCCTTGTCGTCCAGTTGCCCTTCGCGCAGGCGCTTGCGGAACAGCTGGCGGGTATTGGTATCGCTGCTGGTCTGCGCTGCTTCCTCGCTGAAGCTGGTGACGCGGGCCTGGGGCAGCAGGGCGTCGAGGATGCGGTCTTCGGCGGCGTCCTCAGCGCGGTGGCGTACCCGAACGATTTCCTGCTCGCGCAGCATCTTCAACGCGGCATCGGCCAGGTCGCGGATGATCGACTCGACATCGCGGCCAACGTAGCCTACCTCGGTGAACTTGGTCGCTTCGACCTTGAGGAACGGCGCGTTGGCCAGCTTGGCCAGACGCCGGGCGATTTCGGTTTTGCCGACGCCGGTTGGGCCGATCATCAGAATGTTCTTGGGCGTCACTTCGGCACGCAGCTCGGCAGGCAGCTGCATCCGGCGCCAGCGGTTGCGCAGGGCGATGGCTACGGCGCGCTTGGCGTCGTCCTGGCCGATGATGTGGCGGTTCAGTTCGTGGACGATTTCGCGGGGGGTCATGGACATATCAAAAATGGTCCTTGGACGAGGTGTTCAGCGTGGAAAAGCCCCACCGCCGGGGTGGGGCGCCAAAACAACTGATTACTCGGCCAGGTCCTGCTCCTCGATGGTCAGGTTGTGGTTGGTGAACACGCAGATGTCACCAGCGATGTTCAGGGCGGTCTCGGTGATTTCCCGGGCCGACAGGTCGGTCTTGTTCAGCAGCGCGCGGGCTGCGGCCTGGGCATAGCCACCACCGGAACCCATGGCAATCAGGCCGTCTTCGGGTTCGACCACGTCACCGTTGCCGGTGATGATCAGCGAAGCGTCCTTGTTGGCAACGGCCAGCATGGCTTCCAGACGGCTCAACGACCGGTCGGTACGCCATTCCTTGGCCAGCTCGACGGCTGCACGGATCAGGTGGCCGGAGTGTTTCTGCAGTTGGGCTTCGAAGCGCTCGAACAGGGTGAAGGCATCGGCGGTTGCACCGGCAAAACCTGCGATCACTTCGCCGTTGTACAGGCGACGGACCTTCTTGGCATTGCCTTTCATCACGGTGTTGCCGAGGGATACCTGGCCGTCGCCGCCCATGACGACTTTGCCATTACGGCGGACAGAAACGATGGTGGTCAAGGGGAGAGTCTCCACGCAGCGGGGCAAAATTGCCTGATGCAGACTCATATGGGGGTGGGGGGAAGGATTTCAACCGGGGGGGATGAATGGTCGTGCCCGATGGGCTTGGCCCCTCGCGGGTAAATCCGCACCTACGTGGGTGTGCACAAGGGCAGGCCTGTGCAATACCGGTGGGCGCGGATGTACCCGCCAAAGGGCGACGCGGCCTATCAGGCCTCGTGGCAGACGTGCCCGTCGACCAAGGTATAACGCACGGCCGCCGGCAGGCAGTGGCCGATGAACGGGCAGTTCTCACCGCGCGACAGCCAGCGCTCACCGGCGATGGTCGAGGCTTTGGCGTCGAACAGTACCAGGTCGGCGGCGCCTGCGACTTTCAGCTCACCAGCTGGCAGGCGCATGGCCTTGGCCGGGCCGCTGCTCAGGCGAGCAAGCAGGGTCGGCAGGTCGAGCAGGCCGTCTTCGACCAGGGTCATGGCCAGCGGCAGCAGCAGCTCAACGCTGCTGATGCCAGGTTCCGTAGCGCCGAAAGGTGCCAGCTTGGCATCACGCTCATGGGGCTGATGGTGGCTGGAAATCGCCTGGATCACCCCCGACTTGACCGCCGCTCGCAGGCCATCGCGGTCTGCAGCGGTGCGCAGTGGCGGCTGCACGTGGTACAGGCTCGAGAACTCGCGCAGCGACTGGTCGGTAAGAATCAGCTGGTACAAGGCAACGTCTGCCGTGACTGGCAGGCCCAACTGTTGGGCCTGCTCGATCAGCCGTGCGCCACGGGCGCTGGTGATCTGAGTGAAGTGCGCACGCACGCCGGTCTGCTCCACCAGCAGCAGGTTGCGCGCCAGGGCCACAGTCTCGGCGGTTTCAGGGATGCCGGGCAGGCCGAGGAAACTGGCCATGGCGCCTTCATGGGCCAGGCCACCTTGAGCCAGGTCGCGGTCCTGGGAGTGGAACACCACGGTCAGGTCGAAGGTGGCAGCGTACTCCAAGGCACGGGCCAGGGTGCGGTTGTTGGGGATCTCCTTCAAGCCATTGCCGAAGGCCACGCAACCGGTGTCGCGCAGGGCAACCAGCTCGGCCAGCTGTTCGCCTTCCAGGCCCTTGGTCAGCGCGCCGATTGGGTAGACCTTGCTGTTGCCCGCTTCGCGGGCGCGATCGAGGATCAGCTCGGCCACCGCCGAAGTGTCCAGCACCGGCTTGGTCTGCGGTGGGCAGCACAGGCTGGTGACGCCGCCGGCTACCGCCGCACGGGTTTCGCTGGCGATGGAACCTTTGCGGCTGTAGCCTGGCTCGCGCAACGAGACGCCGAGGTCGACCAGGCCAGGTGCGGCGATCAGGCCATCGGCGTGGATCGTGCGGCTGGCGCTGAAGCCGGCCGGGGCGGTGCCGATGGCGGCGATGCGGCCGCCGTCCAGGTGCAGGTCAGTGACCTGGTCCAGGCCGCTGACAGGGTCGATGACTCGAGCGCCAAGAATGCTGATGGTCACTGGGCGTTCTCCTGGTCGAATTGACGTTGCGCGTTCTGCCCGCTCATGGCCATGGACAGCACGGCCATGCGCACGGCGATGCCGTAGGTGACCTGGTTGAGAATCACCGAGTGTTTACCGTCGGCCACGGCCGATTCGATTTCCACGCCGCGGTTGATCGGGCCGGGGTGCATGACGATGGCATCCGGCTTGGCGCCGGCCAGGCGCGCGGTGGTCAGGCCGAACAGGCGGTAGAATTCGCCCTCGCTGGGCAGCAAGCCACCCGCCATGCGCTCACGCTGCAGGCGCAGCATGATCACCACGTCGACGTCTTTGAGGCCTTCGGCGAGATCGGTATACACCTTGACGCCGTACTGCTCGATGCCGATCGGGATCAGGGTTTTCGGGCCGATCACACGGATGTCCGGGCAGCCCAACGCTTTGAGCGCGAGCATATCGGAGCGGGCCACGCGTGAGTGCAGGATGTCGCCGACGATCGCCACCGAGAGGTTCTCGAAGCTGCCTTTGTGGCGGCGGATGGTCAGCATGTCGAGCATGCCCTGGGTGGGGTGGGCATGGCGGCCGTCACCGCCGTTGATGACCGCGACGTCCGGGCACACGTGCTCGGCGATGAAGTGCGCGGCGCCAGAGTCGCTATGGCGCACGACGAACATGTCGGCGGCCATCGCCTCCAGATTGCGCAACGTGTCGAACAGCGTCTCGCCCTTGCTGGTCGAGGAGGTCGACACGTTCAGGCTGATCACATCGGCCGACAGGCGCTGGGCGGCCAGCTCGAATGTGGTGCGGGTGCGCGTGGAGTTTTCGAAGAACACATTGCACACGGTCTTGCCGCGCAGCAGCGGTACTTTCTTGACGGCTCGGGCGCCGACTTCGAGGAACGAGTCGGCGGTGTCGAGGATCTCGGTGAGCAGTTCGCGGGGCAAACCGTCGAGCGAGAGGAAGTGGCGCAGCTGGCCCTGGTCATTGAGCTGCAGCGGGCGCTTGGCGTCGATTGGCGTCATCGCGAGGGGACTCTTAAAGGGCGGAAGCGGTGGCGAGGTCCTGGCGCTCGAGGGCGAGCGGTGCGGGGCCGGTCAATTTTACCCGTTCATTGGCGGCCAGCGACAGGGTGGCGCCGAGCACATTCGGGCGAATTGGCAGCTCGCCAGCATCCAGATCGAGCAGGCAGACCAGGGTAACGCTGGCTGGGCGGCCGTAGTCGAACAATTCATTGAGGGCAGCGCGTATGGTGCGGCCACTCATCAGCACATCATCGATCAGCACCAGGTGCTGGCCCTCGATTTCGAACGGCAACTCCGACGGGCGGACCTGAGGGTGCAGGCCGTTCTGGCTGAAGTCATCCCGGTAGAACGATACGTCCAGGGTGCCGAGGGGGCTCTGGTCGCCCATTTCCTCCTGCAGGGCCTGGGCAACCCAGACGCCGCCGGTACGGATACCGATGAAGCGTGGTTCGGTGATAGTGCGGCGGGCCAGATGGGCACGAAGGTCGACAGCCATCTGCCGGATCAGCTCGGCGGGGGTGGGTAGGCTCATGGGTATCTCCTGAGGGCGCCGGGGCAAGGCGATGGCCCCGACATAAACGCGGAAGGGTCAGGTATTGGCCTCCAGCCAGCCTTGCAGCAGCAAGGCGGCGGCGATGGCGTCGACCGGGTTGTCACGGTAGCTGCCGCGCTGGCCGCCACGGGCCAGGCGTTCACCCTTGGCCTCGAAGGTGGTCAGGCGTTCGTCGTGGGTGTGTACCGGCAGGTTGAAGCGGCCATTGAGGCGTCGCGCGAACTTCTCGGCGCGGGCGCTCATTTCGCTTGGGGTGCCGTCCATGTTCAGCGGCAGGCCGACGACGATGGCATCGGGTTTCCATTCGTTGACCAGTTTTTCCACCTGAACCCAGTCCGGCACGCCGTTCTGCGCCTTCAGTGTGCACAGCTCGCGGGCTTGCCCGGTCACCACTTGGCCGACGGCCACGCCTATTTGTTTGCTGCCGTAGTCAAAGCCCAGCAGCAAACGCAATGGTGGGTGTTGTTCAGCCATCAGGCGTGGCCCGCCTGGCTGGTCAGTAGGCTGAGATTGATCCCCAGGCTACGGGCTGCGGCACCCAGGCGCTGTTCGCTGGCGACGGCGAAGAGGATGTCTGGGTCGAATGGGCAGTTGAGCCAGGCATTGTCGGCCAGTTCGGCTTCCAGTTGGCCTGCTTCCCAGCCGGCATAGCCCAGGGTGATGAGGCTGTGTCGGGGCCCATCACCTTCGGCGATGGCAAATAGCACGTCCTGCGAGGTGGACAGCGACAGGCCCTGGAGCTCGACGGTGGCTTGGTAGCTGCATTCGCTGCTGTGCAGGACGAAGCCTCGGTCGGTCTGCACCGGCCCGCCTTGGTAGATCGGCACCTGCAAAGTAGTTGCCGAGGGCAGTTCGTCTGGACGTAACTGCTCGAGAATATCGGCCAGGTTCAGCTCTTGTGGCCGGTTGACCACAAGGCCCATGGCGCCATTGGCGTTGTGCTCGACGATGTACGTGAGGGTCTGGGCGAAGTTCGGATCGGCCATGTGCGGCATGGCGATCAGGAACTGATGCTTGAGGTAGCTCGGGCTGAGGGTTTTCATGGGAGATAGTGTGGCGCCAGGTGAGGAGACTGACAAGGTGCGCAATGAGGCTGTGGGACCGGGTTCACTCGCCAGTGCATACGACCCGGCCACATCATTGCCTGATCTGGCGGATTCACGGTTGAACCCGCTGGCACAGCTGCCGTGCAGCATGGGGGTTAGTTGCTCGACAAGCGGTCGCCACGGGCAAAACGCCAGGTGCGGATGATTTCCAAACGGTCGAATTCGGCCAGGTCACCGGTAAACGGTGCAAATGGCGCCGCCAGCCGTACGATGCGTTGCGCTGCCTGGTCCAGCACCGGCTGCCCGGACGACTCCAGTACCAGCACCTCATACAGCGAGCCATCGCGATTGATCGAAACCATCATCCGCAAGTTACCGTAGATCTGCTGGCGACGAGCTTCGTCGGGGTAGTTCAGGTTGCCCACGCGCTCGACCTTCTTGCGCCACTCTTCCTTGTACCAGGCACCCTTGTCCCGCATGGTGGAGGCCGCATTGATGCGGTGAATCTTCGGGCGCTTGGCGTACATCTGCTGCTCATGGGAAAGCTCGGCTTCCAGGCTGGCAATCTGGCTCGACAGTTGCGAGCTGTCGAAATCCGGAGTGGCCGCGGGCTTGGGTTGCGGCTTGCTTTGCTTGGGCTTGGGTTCGGCCTTCTGCGCTTTCGGGGCCTTGGTCGCCACCACGGACTTTTCCGGCTTGGGCGGTGCAGCGACCTCGGGCTTGGCCGCAGGAGGCGGTGTGACTTTGTTGATCTTGCTGTCCTGGAACGGCGCCACCTCGGTGGTGGTCGGTAGCGCTTTCTTTTCCAGCGTGCCGCTGCCCTGCTGATTGTCCTGGGCCTGGAAATCCGCCTTTTTGGGCGCTTTTTCGCTTTTGAAGGTAGCCAGAGTGATATCCATGCTCTGGCGTACCTCGGCTGGCTTGACCACGGTAAAGCCCACGCCCAGGATCAACGCCAGGTGCACCAGGGCGGCCAGAAACAGGGTAAAGCCAAGCCGGTCCACCGGGCGAACACGCGGTGGCAGCAGGTCGGAAGGGATGTCGGCAGGCAGCGTCATCAGGTATCCAGCAACCGCAGGGCGGGGCAGCAGCTCAGTCGATAAGGACCGGCATCATACCCCACCGCGGGCAATTGCTCAGCGTCGGCGGTCAGCGCGCCTTGAGCTTGCGATCAATGGCATCCATCAGCCGGCCACCGATATCGGTGTTGTAGGCCGCGTCGATCTCGCGGATGCAGGTGGGGCTGGTGACGTTGATTTCAGTGAGGTAGTCGCCGATCACGTCCAGGCCGACGAACAGCAGGCCCTTTTCACGCAGTGCTGGGCCGACCTGGGCGGCGATCCAGCGGTCGCGCTCGGTCAGGGGGCGTGCTTCGCCCCGGCCGCCTGCCGCCAGGTTGCCGCGGGTTTCGCCGCTGGCGGGGATGCGGGCAAGGCAATAGTCGACCGGCTCACCGTCGATCATCAGGATGCGCTTGTCGCCGTTCTTGATTTCGGGCAGGTAGGCCTGCGCCATGATCTGCTGGCCGCCGTGCTGGGTCAGGGTCTCGAGGATCACCGACAAGTTTGGGTCGCCCTGGCGGTGACGGAACACCGAAGCGCCGCCCATGCCGTCCAGCGGTTTGAGGATCACGTCGCCATGGCTGGCGGCGAATGCACGCAGGATATCGGCACGTCGGCTGACCAGCGTGGGCGCCATGCACTGCGGAAATTGGGTGGCGAAGAGTTTTTCGTTGCAGTCGCGCAGGCTCTGCGGGCGGTTCACCACCAGCACGCCCTCGCGTTCGGCTTGCTCGAGCAGGTAGGTGCTGTAGACGAACTCCATATCGAAGGGAGGGTCCTTGCGCATCAGCACCACGTCCAGCTCGGCCAGGGGGCTGTCCTGCTCCTCGCCCAGCTCGAACCAGCGCGCGGGATCTGCGAATACCTTGAGTGGACGCATGCGGGCGCGGGCTTTGCCTTCGCCGTGATAAAGGTCGCGCTGCTCCATGTAGAACAGGCTCCAGCCGCGGGCCTGGGCAGCCAGCAGCATGGCCAGCGAGCTGTCCTTCTTGTAGGAGATGGACGCGATCGGGTCCATGACAATGCCGAGGCGAACGCTCATGGGTGGTTCCTCTTGGCGGCCGCAGGCCGCGGTGGGTCGAAAGAAAAGTGGCTCAGGGTGGCGCTGTGAGCGCCGCGGGTCAAGGGGGCGGCAGATGGTACGGGCCCCAGGAGTATGCTAAAAATGCCTCAGCTTCAAGCTGCAAGCCGTCAGTGGCTTGCTGCCCACACTGTGCAGCGATGGTAACGCGACTTATGGAACAGCCCCTGAAGGTGATGGTGATCGACGACTCCCGCACGATCCGCCGCACTGCGCAGATGTTGCTCGGCGAAGCGGGCTGCGAGGTGATCACCGCCAGTGATGGCTTCGATGCCCTGGCCAAGATCATCGACCACCAGCCAAAGATCATCTTCGTCGATGTGCTGATGCCCCGCCTGGATGGTTATCAGACGTGCGCAGTGATCAAGCACAACAGTGCCTTCAAGGACATCCCAGTGATTTTGCTGTCATCGCGTGACGGCCTGTTCGACAAGGCCCGCGGTCGGGTGGTCGGCTCCGACCAGTTTCTGACCAAACCCTTTAGCAAAGAAGAACTGCTCGACGCGATCAAGGCCCATGTGCCTGGTTTCGCCGTGCCCGAACAATCTGCACCCTGACCGCGCTGTGCGGGTGCGGCTTTCAATTTCCTGATGGGGAAACACAATGGCCCGCGTTCTGATTGTCGACGATTCGCCGACAGAGATGTACAGATTGACCGAATGGCTGGAAAAGCACGGTCACCAGGTGCTCAAGGCCAACAACGGTGCCGATGGCGTGGCCTTGGCCCGCCAGGAAAAGCCCGATGCGGTACTCATGGATATCGTCATGCCGGGCATGAACGGCTTCCAGGCGACCCGCCAGTTGAGCAAAGATCCAGAAACCAGCGCCATTCCCGTGGTGGTCGTGACCACCAAGGACCAGGAAACCGACCGTATCTGGGCTACGCGCCAGGGCGCGCGCGACTTCCTGACCAAGCCTGTGGAAGAAGACGCGTTGATTGCCAAACTGCAAGAAGTGCTGAGCGCTTGACCACTCGCCCGCAGGGCGCGTCGTTGACCGCCTTCGAGCTGTTGCTGGACATCGACCGGCGCTGCCGCCTGCTGGTGGCCGATCAACCGCCGCAGGGCGCCCGCCTGCAGCAATGGAGCGGCATCGGCTTTCGGGTTGCCGGGCAATGGTTCGTGGCTCCGATGGGTGAGGTAGCCGAGGTACTGCGCGAGCCGCGCGCCAGCCGTGTGCCTGGCGTACAGCCATGGGTGTGTGGCGTGGCCAACCTGCGCGGCCGGCTGCTGCCGGTGATGGACCTGAGCAGTTTCTTCGGCCTTGGGCCCACTGCGCCGGGTAAGCAACGGCGGGTGCTGGTTCTGGACCATGAAGACCTGTTCGTCGGCCTGTTGGTCGACGAGGTGCTGGGCCTTCAGCATTTCGCCCTGAGTAGCCTGGAGCTGTCGCCACCACAGCCGCTACTGCGGGCCGCTGCCCGCTACGTGCAGGGGCACTTCGCGCGCGAGCGCAACTGGGCAATCTTCAGCCCCTTCGCCCTGGCCCAGGCGCCGGGCTTTCTTGACGTGGCGCTATAGGACTTTCGAACGTGAACAAGCCGGCCACCCCAGTCGCCCCTGCCAGCATGACCCCACGCACGCGCAGCATCGTGCAGATCACCGTGCTGTTCGTGATCCTGATTCTGTCGATCATTCTGCTGTTCGCTAACTTCGCTTACCTCAATACCCAGGCCAACCACGACAAGCAGTACATCGGCCATGCCGGCGAGCTGCGCGTGTTGTCCCAGCGGATCGCCAAGAATGCCACCGAGGCGGCAGCGGGCAAGGCCCTGGCGTTCAAGCTGTTGTCCGATGCGCGCAACGATTTCGAACAGCGTTGGAGCTACCTGCGCGAGGGTGACAAGTCTACCGGCCTGCCTGCTGCGCCTGCGGCGGTGCGCGATGAAATGGAGGCGGTGCGCCAGGACTGGGAAAACCTGCGCAAGAACACCGATACCATTCTGGCCAGCGAGCAGACCGTGCTGTCTTTGCACCAGGTGGCTGCGACCCTGGCCGAGACCGTGCCGCAACTGCAGGTCGAGTACGAGAAGGTGGTGGAAATCCTGCTGCAGAGCGGGGCGCCGGCCAATCAGGTGGTGGTAGCTCAACGCCAGTTGCTGCTGGCCGAACGCATCCTTGGTTCGGTCAACACGGTCCTGGCTGGCGATGAAACGGCGGCGCAGGCTGCCGATGCCTTTGGCCGCGACGCCAGCCGCTTCGGCCAGGTGCTCGAAGGCATGCTCGGCGGCAACCCGGCCATCCAGGTAACCCGCGTGGAAGACACCGACGCCCGTGCTCGCCTGGCGGAGATCGCCGAATTGTTCCAGTTCGTGGCAGGTTCGGTGGATGAAATCCTCGAAACTTCGCCGGAGCTGTTTCGCGTACGCGAAGCGGCCGGAAACATCTTCAGCCTGTCACAGACCTTGCTCGATGAAGCCTCGCACCTGGCCAACGGGTTCGAGAACCTCGCCAGTGGCCGCACCCTCGACACCGTCGGGGGGTACGCACTGGGCCTGCTGGCCTTGGCTTCGATCATCCTGATCGGCCTGGTGATGGTCCGCACTACCCATCGCCAGTTGCAGGAAACCGCTGAGAAGAATGAGCGTAACCAGCAAGCGATCATGCGTCTGCTGGATGAAATCGAAGAACTGGCCGACGGCGATCTGACGGTTACGGTGTCGGTGACCGAAGACTTCACTGGCGCCATCGCCGACTCGATCAATTACTCGGTCGACCAGTTGCGCGACCTGGTGGCCACCATCAACCACAGTGCCGAGCAGGTGGCAGCTGCCGTGCAGGACACGCAGAACACCGCACGGCAGCTGGCCAAGGCTTCGGAGCACCAGGCCGAGCAGATCAGTGAGGCTTCCGAGGCGGTTGGCGACATGGTCGAATCGATCGACAGGGTTTCTGCTCACGCGTATGAATCGGCCAAAGTTGCCGAGCGTTCGGTGGCCATCGCCAACAAGGGCAACGAGGTGGTGCACAACACCATCGATGGCATGAACAACATCCGCGAACAGATCCAGGACACTGCCAAGCGAATCAAGCGTCTGGGCGAATCTTCCCAGGAAATCGGCGATATCGTCAGCCTGATCGACGATATTGCCGACCAAACCAACATCCTGGCTCTCAACGCCGCCATTCAGGCGTCCCTGGCGGGCGAAGCCGGCCGCGGCTTTGCCGTGGTGGCCGACGAGGTGCAGCGCCTGGCCGAGCGATCGTCCTCGGCGACCCGGCAGATCGAGGCGCTGGTGCGGACCATCCAGGCGGACACCAATGAAGCCGTGATTTCCATGGAGCAGACCACCGCCGAAGTGGTGCGCGGTGCCCGGCTGGCCCAGGATGCCGGGGTAGCGTTGGCGGAGATCGAAGGCGTGTCGCAGAACCTTGCCGAGCTTATCCACAGCATCTCCGACGCCGCCCAGTTGCAAACCTCCTCGGCCGGGCAGATTTCCCACACCATGGCGGTGATTCAGCAGATCACCGCGCAGACTTCGGCCGGTTCCGGAGCCACTGCCGACAGCATCCGCCACCTGGCGCGAATGGCCAGTGAGATGCGCCGCTCGGTCTCTGGGTTCACCCTGCCGGCTCCTGCCGAGCAACGCTGAGGAAAGCCCATGGCTTCTGCCGCTGTAAGCCCCGAGCGCCAAGATACCGTGGCCCTGGCCTGGACCCGCGCCGCCATCTTCGATTGCTTGAGCCAGGCACGTCAGGCCCTGGAGCGTTTTGCCGGGCAGACCGATGACCTGTCGATACTCGCTTTCGTCGTGGATAACCTGCATCAGGTGCACGGCTGCCTGCGCATGCTCGAACTGCGCGGTGCCACGCGCCTGGCCGAAGAGCTGGAATTACTGGCCAAAGCTTTGGCCGATGGCCAGGTCAGCCCTCGCGGGGACTGCCTGGGGCCGTTGTTTCGGGGGCTTGAGCAATTGCCCTCGTACTTGGAACGGTTGCGCGGTGCGCGCCATGATCTGCCATTGGTGATGCTGCCATTGCTCAATCAGCTGCGCGCTTGCCGTGGTGTCGATCCCCTGGCCCAAGCCAGCCTGATCAGCGGTGCGGCGCAGCGTTTTGCCGGTTCCGATGACCTGGCCAACCTGGACCTGTCGCTGGGTAACTGGCGAGAGCAGTTGCAGGCTGGGCCTGGGCGCGATGCCTTGCGCTCGGTGGTCACGGCCTTGTGTGATGACCTGATGCGGATCAAGGAACGCCTTGACCAGTTCGTGCGTGGCGACCGCCAGCACAGCGAAGAACTGGAAACCCTGCTCGCACCCTTGCGCCACGTGGCTGATACCTTGGCGGTGCTGGGCTTCCAGCAACCACGCCGGGTGATCATCGACCAGGTGCTGGCGCTGCAGGCGTTGGCCCAGGGCGAGCGCGCCGTGGATGACGCGGTATTGATGGATGTGGCTGGTGCTCTGTTGTATGTGGAAGCCACCCTCAACGGCATGGTGCTGCCTCAGGAAGATGGGGCACCGGGCGGCCTGCCGGGTTCCGATCTGGCAGAGATTCGCCAATTGGTGCTGACCGAGTCGCTTTCGGTGTTGCAGCAGGCCAAGGACCTGATCGGCGATTGCCTTGAGTCTGGCTGGCCCAAGCAGCGCCTGCAGCCGCTGCCGGGGCTTTTGCAGCAGGTGCGTGGTGCGCTGGCGATGTTGATGCTGCCGGCCGCCGCTGAGGTGTTGGCAGGTTGCGCGAGTTATGTGCAAAGTTGGCTTCAGCACCTGGAGACCGAGCCGCCAGAGCCCGAACTGAACCACTTGGCGCAGGCCCTCAGTGCCGCTGAATGCTACTTGCAATGGCGGGTCGCAGACCCGCTGGCCGATGCCCAGCCTTTCCTGGACGTGGCCTGCACCAGCCTCACCGCGCTGGGCGTGCAATGCACCCATGCCGACCGTTTCGAACATGACGGCAGTGATGGCATCGATGACGAATTGCGTGAGGTGTTCCTCGAAGAAGCCAGTGAGTTGTTGCCGGAAATCGAGCGGCACTGGTTGCGCTGGCGTGCCGACAATAGCCTGCGCGACGCCCTGATCGAGGTGCGCCGCGACCTGCACACGCTCAAGGGCAGCGGCCGTATGGTGCATGCCGAGGCGGTAGCCGAGCTGGCGTGGGGCGGGGAGCACCTGCTCAATCGCGTGCTGGAAGGGCGTATCGCCTTGAGCCCGGAGGGCGCCGTGGCGCTGCAGCAGGTGTTCGTTCATTTGCCGGATCTGCTGGCCGACTTCGCCGCCGGCCAACTGCCACAGTTGACCGAGGTCGAACAGCTGGCGAGCCACCTGCACGCCCTTGCCGAGAATGACGCACCGGCCAGTGCTGCGGTCGATGGCCTCGATCCGCAGCTGCTGGATATTTTCCGCAACGAGGCACAAGGGCACTTGGCCGACCTCGAGGCCTTCCTGCAAGGGGGGGAGGGTGCTGACCGCGAAGTCAGTGACAGCCTGCAGCGCGCCTTGCACACGCTCAAGGGCAGCGCCGCCATGGCCGGGGTCATGCCGATCGCCGAACTTGCCACCGCCTTCGACCGCCTGGTACGTGAGTACCGTGGCCACCAACTGCCCCTACAGGGGCAGGAGCTGCAGTGGCTGCAAACGGCCCATGGGCTTTTCGTGCAAGGCCTGGCCCAGCTGGGTAGCTCGCCACTGGCGGCGATTGCCGGCGCGGCCCAACTGATCGAACAGGTTGGCGAAGCGGTGGATCTACGCCTGGCCAGCCTGCATGCCGAGCCCCACCCTAGCCGTCCTGGCAAGCGCGACCCGCAGCAGGTCGCAAGCTTTCTGGCTCAGGCCATGGACATCGTGCTCGATGCCGAGTCTTTACTCTCGCGCTGGCAGCAACAACCGGGGCAGCGCGAGCCGCTTGAGACTTTGCTCGATGAACTGACGACCCTGGGTCACGCCGCGCATCTGGCGGATCTGTGGCAGATGGACGCTGTGTGCGAAGCACTGCTGGACGTCTACGGCGCGGTAGAAGAGGGCAGCCTGGGTGCCAGCCCGCGCTTGTTCGCAGTTGCCCAGCAAACCCACGAAGCGTTGCTGGACATGCTCGACCAGGTCGCTGCCGGGCAGCAAGCCAGCCCTCGACCCGAGTGTGTCGATGCCCTGCGTGAGTTGCTCGATGGCGCGCTGGCGGCCGATGCCACCGGCCTGGTCAGTGCCGAGGCGGTCACACCGTTGCCTGGTTCGCTGGAGCAGGATGAAGAACCCGACAGCCCAGGGGACAAAGAACTGCTCGAGGTCTTTCTCGAAGAAAGCTCCGACATCGTTGAAAGCGCCGCCGCTGCCTTGGCGCGCTGGCAGGCCGACCCGCGCAACAGCGCCGAGGTCGAGAACCTGCTACGTGACCTGCATACCCTCAAAGGCGGGGCGCGCATGGTCGAGATCAGCGCCATCGGCGACCTGGCCCATGAGCTGGAATTTCTCTACGAGTTGCTTGCCGCCGGGCGTTTGCCGCCGAGCGCGGCGCTGTTCGCACTCTTGCAGAACTGCCATGATCGCCTGGCCCACATGCTCGATGCCGTGCGCCTTGGCCAGCCTTTGCACGCCGCAACCGCGCTGATCGACTACATCCGCAATTTCAGCAGTGCCGCATTGACCGACAGTGCCGCCGGCCAGGCGCTGGCCGACACCGCCCCAAGCGACATGCCCGCCGCCGCCCCCGAGCGCGCACCGGGCGACATGGTCAAGGTCGACGCCGAACTGCTCGACGACCTGGGCAACCTGGCCGGTGAGCATTCGGTCATTCGTGGTCGGATCGAACAGCAAGTCAACGATGCCCAGTTCGCCCTCAACGAGATGGAAACCACGCTGGAGCGCATGCGTGACCAGCTGCTGCGGCTGGATATCGAAACACAGGGCCGGGTCAGCAGCCGGCAAGCGTTCGAAGGCGATGCCTACGAAGATTTCGACCCCCTGGAAATGGACCGTCATTCGCAGTTGCAGCAGTTGTCACGGGCACTGTTCGAATCGGCATCCGACCTGCTCGACCTGAAGGAAACCCTCACCCAGCGCGCCCAGGAGTCCTACAGCTTGCTGCAGCAGCAGGCGCGGGTGAACAGCCAACTACAGGAAGGCCTGACTGCCACGCTGATGGTGCCATTCGAACGCCTTGTGCCGCGTTTGCAGCGCGTGGTGCGGCAGGTCGCCAGTGAGTTGGGCAAGCAGGTCGAGTTGGTGGTCGGCAATGCCGAAGGTGAGCTGGACCGCAGCGTGCTCGAGCGCATGGTCGCACCCTTGGAGCACATGCTGCGCAATGCCGTCGATCATGGCCTTGAAGCGCGCGAGGTACGCCTGGCCGCAGGTAAGCCTGAGCAGGGCACCATCCACCTCAACTTGCTGCACGAAGGCGCAGACATCGTCATCGAGATGACCGACGACGGCGCAGGTGTGCCGCTTGAGGCGGTGCGGCGCAAGGCGATCAAACGCGGCCTGCTGGACCCGCAGGCCCAGTTGAGCGACCACGAGATTCTACAGTTCATCCTGCGCCCGGGCTTCTCCACCGCCGAGAAGATCACCCAGATCTCCGGGCGTGGGCTGGGCATGGATGTGGTCCACGAAGAGGTCAAGCAACTGGGCGGGTCGATGAGTATCGAGTCTGCCCAGGGCAAGGGTGCGCGTTTTCTGATTCGCCTGCCGTTCACCGTGTCGATCAACCGGGCACTGATGGTGCACGTGGGCGAGGAGCAATACGCCATCCCACTGAACACCATCGAGGGTATCGTGCGGGTACCACCGGCTGAACTGGCAGCCTGTTACCAGGCCGATACGCCGCGCTACGTGTACGCTGGCCATGATTACGAGCTACGTTACCTGGGCGAACTGCTGCAGGGCCTGCCGCGCCCGGTGCTGCTGGGGCAAAGCGTGCCGTTGCCGTTACTGCTGGTGCACTCTCAGACTCAGTCGTTCGCCATCCAGGTCGATAGCCTGTCGCCTAGCCGTGAAATCGTGGTCAAGAGCCTCGGCCCGCAGTTCGCCGCGGTGGCGGGGCTGTCGGGCGCGACCTTGCTCGGCGATGGCCGAGTGGTACTGATCCTCGACCTGCTGGGCCAACTGCGTGGCCAGCAGCGGCGCCTGGCACGTTTGCCCGCTGGCAGCGGTGTGCAGCGGACGCTGTTCGAGCCGACAGCCCAGCGGCCAACCTTGGTGATGGTAGTGGACGATTCTGTCACCGTGCGCAAGGTCACCAGCCGTTTGCTGGAGCGCCATGGCATGAGCGTGCTGACTGCAAAGGACGGGGTCGATGCCATGGCCCTGTTGCAGGAACACCGGCCGGACGTGGTGTTGCTGGATATCGAAATGCCGCGCATGGACGGCTTCGAAGTCGCCACCCGCATTCGCCGCGACGAGCGGCTCAAGGCGCTGCCGATCATCATGATCACTTCCCGCACTGGGCAGAAGCACCGCGACCGTGCCATGGCCATCGGCGTCAATGATTACCTGGGCAAACCCTATCAGGAGTCGGTGCTGCTGCAGAGCATCGCCCATTGGAGCCATAGCCATGCTTGAACTGCTTGCAGGGCAGCGCAACAGCCTGACCGGCCTGTTGCTGCCCTTGGGCGACCGGACCTTGGTGCTACCTAACGTCGCCGTGGTCGAATTGATTGGCCAGCGCAACCTCACGTGCGAGCGGGGCGACCCGGCCTGGCATCTTGGCTGGATCGACTGGCGCCAGCAGCACCTGCCGTTGATCGGTTTCGAGGCTGCCTGCGGGGGGCAAACCCCCTGCGGCGAGCGGGCGCGAATCGTGGTGCTCAATGCCTTAGGTGACACCGGCCTGCGCTACCTGGCAGTGCTGCTGCAGGACATCCCTCGCTCGTGCAAGCTCGACATTCAACTCAACTACGTGGATGTACCACTGGGTAGCCTGGAATTGGCCGCCGTGCAGGTGGGCGAGCAAGTGGCGCGGGTGCCTGACTTGGCAGGGCTGGAGCGGCTGGTGCGTGACGCTCAGTTGCCCCCCGGCGACCAGTAACAGACGGGCGTGAGCGCCAGGCAACTTACTGCGACTTACGAAGGGCGCACACTTGCCTGGGCCCGCGCTTGTTCCAGTCTGGCCTTGGCCCAATCGGCTGTGTCCTTTGATATCTCGGTTGCGATCGCCACCGGGGCACTCTCTACCAAGGCTTTGGCATCGCCAAATGGCAACCCGGTGAGCTCACGTACGGCTGCAATCACGGCTATTAGGTCTGGACCAACGCTATCGAGCCAAACAGCGTACAAGTTATTTTCGCTGGCGTAATTTGGGTTATCTGAATGCATGTCTCAATTCCTATTGGGTGATGTGTGCCTCAAGGAAATGTAATGAACGGCTAGTCACACGGGTACTGGCAATTATGTTAGGTAGGGATGGTGAAGGAGCGCTGGAAGGGAACCTGGTTTCAAGGTAGAGGTCTTTTCTGCATGTATTACGGTGAACGCTTCAACGCCTGGACCCACCTGGTCGGTGCTGTCCTGGCCTGTATCGGTGCCATCTGGCTGATTGTCGCGGCGGGCCTGCAAGGCGATCCGTGGAAAATCGTCAGCTTTTCCATCTACGGCGGCACTTTGATGCTGCTGTACAGCATTTCTACTCTCTACCACAGCACCCGCGGTCGGGCGAAGGTGATCATGCGTAAGCTCGATCACCTGTCGATCTATCTATTGATCGCCGGCAGCTACACCCCATTCTGCCTAGTCAGCCTGCGCGGGCCGTGGGGCTGGAGCCTGTTCGGCGTGGTCTGGGGGTTGGCGCTGATCGGCATGCTGCAGGAGATCAAGCCGCGCACCGAGGCACGCGTGCTGTCGATCATCATTTACGCGGTGATGGGCTGGATCGTGCTGGTGGCGGTCAATCCGCTGTTGCAAAGCCTGGGTACTGCAGGCTTCGCCTGGTTGGCGGCCGGTGGCCTGTTCTATACCGTTGGCATCATTTTCTTCGCTTTCGACAGCCGCTTCCGCCACTGGCACGGCATCTGGCATCTATTTGTGATCGCCGGAAGCCTTATGCACTTCGTGGCAGTGTCGCTGTACGTGCGCTAGAAATCGCCCCACAGCTGCTGAGCTACCGATAGCGCCACCACCGGCGCGGTTTCGGTGCGCAGTACCCGCGGGCCAAGGCGCGCTGCGTTGAAACCCGCGGCGTTGGCCTGCTCGACTTCGGTATCGCTCAATCCGCCTTCCGGGCCGATGAGAAAAGCCAAGGTTGCCGGTTTTTCATGGCTGGTCAGCGGTTCGGCGACCGGGTGCAGTACTAGCTTGAGATCGGCTTCGGTGCCCTTGAGCCATTCGCTCAAGGTGACTGGCGGGTGGATCACTGGCAGGGTGGAGCGGCCGCACTGTTCGCAGGCGCTGATTGCAACCTGACGCCAGTGGGCCAGGCGTTTGTCGGCACGTTCGTCCTTCAGGCGCACCTCACAGCGCTCGCTGACGATCGGGGTGATGACATTGGCACCCAGTTCGGTAGCCTTCTGGATCGCCCAATCCATGCGCTCCCCGCGCGACAGGCCTTGACCTAAATGCACGTGCAGCGACGAGTCGGGTTGGCCAGCCAGGGCCTGGTCGAGGCTCACGCGCACGGTCTTCTTGCCGACTTCCAGCAAGCGGCCGAGAAATTCCTGGCCGCTACCGTCAAACAGCTGCACGGCGTCGCCGGGCGCCATGCGCAGAACACGGCCGATGTAGTGGGCCTGGGCTTCGGGCAGGTCGTGCTCGCCGAGGCTTAAGGGGGCGTCGATGAAGAAGCGGGACAGTCTCATGGTTGTGCTCGAACGAAAAGGGATCACATTACCCCATGGGAGCGGTTTACCCGCGAGTGCGGCGGTGCAGCCACCTTCGTGCGCACGGGTAAACCTGCTGCCATGGAATCGACGGCGGTGGCTGTGGCTTAGCCCGGGTCGCGGAAGTCGGGGTGGAAGTTGGCCGGTACGGCGACGCTGACGCTGTCACGGGTGGCGATGTCGATGCCTTCGCTGGCCACTTCGGCGAGGAAGTCGATCTGCTCCGGGGTGATCACGTATGGCGGCAGGAAGTACACTACGCTGCCCAACGGGCGCAGCAGCGCGCCGCGGGTCAAGGCGTGCTCGAACACTTTCAGGCCGCGCCGCTCCTGCCATGGGTATGCGGCCTTGGTGGCTTTGTCCTGGACCATCTCGATGGCCAACGCCATGCCGGTCTGACGGACTTCGGCGACGTGGGCATGCTCGGCCAGGTGCGCGGTGGCGCTGGCCATGCGCGTTGCCAGGGCTTTGTTGGCCTCGATCACGTTGTCCTGCGCGAAGATGTCCAACGTGGCCAGCGCGGCGGCGCAGGCCAGCGGATTGCCGGTGTAGCTGTGCGAGTGCAGGAAGGCCCGCAGGGTCGGGTAATCGTCGTAGAAGGCCTGGTAGACCTTGTCGGTGGTCAGGCAGGCCGCCAACGGCAGGTAACCGCCGGTCAGGGCCTTGGAAAGGCACAGGAAGTCAGGGCGAATACCGGCCTGTTCACAGGCGAACAGCGTGCCGGTGCGGCCGAACCCCACCGCGATTTCGTCGTGAATCAGGTGCACGTCGTAGCGGTCGCAGGCCTCGCGCAGCAGCTTGAGGTAAACCGGGTGATACATGCGCATGCCGCCAGCACCCTGGATCAGCGGTTCGATGATCACCGCCGAGAGGGTTTCATGGTGTTCGGCCAGGGTCTGTTCCATGGCGGCGAACATGTTGCGCGAGTGTTCTTCCCAGCTCATGCCCTCAGGGCGCAGGTAGCAGTCGGGGCTTGGCACCTTGATGGTGTCCAGCAACAGCGCCTTGTAGGTTTCGGTGAACAGCGGCACGTCACCTACGGACATGGCCGCAATGGTTTCGCCGTGGTAGCTGTTGGTCAGCGTCACGAAGCGTTTTTTTGCCGGTTTGCCGATGTTCTGCCAGTAATGGAAGCTCATCTTCAGCGCCACTTCGATACACGACGAGCCATTGTCGGCGTAGAAGACTCGGTCCAGGCCCGTCGGTGTGATGGCTACCAGTCGCTCGGACAGCTCGATGACCGGCTGGTGGCTGAAGCCGGCAAGGATCACGTGCTCCAGTTGGTCGACCTGGTCTTTGATGCGCTGGTTGATGCGGGGGTTGGCGTGGCCGAGCACATTGACCCACCAGCTGCTCACGGCATCCAGATAGCGCTTGCCCTCGAAGTCCTCGAGCCACACGCCCTCGCCACGCTTGATCGGAATCAGCGGCAACTGCTCGTGGTCTTTCATCTGGGTGCAGGGGTGCCACAGGACCTTGAGGTCGCGCTGCATCCACTGATCGTTGAGGCCCATCGGCACTTCTCCTGGCTTTGCTGCCTGCTTTGACCGCGTAAGCCTAAGCAAAGCCTTGGGGGAGGACAACCATTAGCGGCCCGTTGGCGAAATTGTCAGTTGCCAAAGGCACTTGATATCGCCGTGCTGGCAGGGCCCGGACAGCTGACGTATTCTTAGCGCAATGTCTTGCGGGGTATTTCCGCCCCATCCCATCCCTGTAATTTCAACTCGGAGTCTGCCGACATGGCTGCTGCTTGGGTGCGCCTGTGCGCATTGGTATTGATCGGTGCGTCCAGCGGGGCCGCACTGGCGAAAGACAAAACACCGTCGGCAATCGTGGTCGGTGGCGGCCTGGCAGGCCTGACCGCCGCTTACGAACTGCAGGACAAAGGCTGGCAGGTGACTGTGCTGGAAGCCAAAGCGGGCATGGGCGGGCGCTCGGGCCTGGCCACCAGCGAGTGGATCGGCAATGCCAAGGCGCAGCCGGTGCTCAACCAGTACCTGGACCGCTTCAAGCTGCAAACCTTGCCGGCACCAGAGTTCGTACGCACGCCCAGCTACCTGATCGACGGCGAATACTTCAGTAGCACTGACCTTGCCACCAAGCAGCCGGCCACGGCAGAGGCGATCAAGCGCTACGAGAAAACCCTCGATGACCTGGCACGCTCGATCGACGATCCGCTGAACCCGCAAGCGACCAGTACCCTGTTTGCGCTCGACCAGATCAACGTGTCCAGCTGGCTCGACAAGCTGCAACTGCCAGCTACCGCACGTCAATTGATCAACCAGCAGATTCGCACCCGTTACGATGAGCCGTCGCGCTTGTCGCTGCTTTATTTTGCCCAGCAAAACCGTGTCTACCGTGGCGTCAGCGACCGTGACCTGCGCGCTTCGCGGCTGCCTGGCGGCAGCCCGGTGCTGGCTCAGGCCTTCGTCAAGCAGCTCAAGACCATCAAGACCAATTCCCCAGTGACAGCGATCGTGCAGGACAAGGACGGTGTCACGGTCAAGGTTGGTGGCGCCGACTACAAGGCCGATTACCTGGTGATGGCCGTGCCGCTGCGGGCCTTGGCCAAGATCCAGATCACCCCTGGCCTGGACGCTCAGCACATGGCCGCGATCAAAGGCACCAACTACGGCTGGCGCGACCAGCTGATGCTCAAGTTCAAGCAGCCAGTATGGGAAAGCCGTGCACGCATGTCGGGCGAGATCTTCAGTAACGCTGGCCTGGGCATGCTGTGGGTCGAGCCGGCGCTCAAAGGCGGCGCTAATGTGGTGATCAACCTGTCGGGTGACAATGCCCGTCTGTTGCAAGCATTTGGCGACAAGCAAATGGTCGATCAGGTCCTGATTCGCCTGCATGCGTTCTATCCCCAGGCCCGTGGCGCGTTCACCGGCTACGAGGTCAAGCGTTACAGCGTCGACGCGGGCACAGGTGGCGCTTACCTGGCTTACGGCCCAGGTCAGATCAGCAAATACTGGCGCCTGTGGGAGCGCCCGGTGCAGCGCATCGCTTTTGCGGGTGAGCACACCGATGCGCTCTACCCGGGTACCCTTGAGGGGGCGTTGCGCAGCGGCCAGCGGGCTGCCAGCCAGGTGCAGGACCTGCTTGCCGGCAAGTCGTTCGACCCCGCCAAGGCGGCCGCCGTGGCAGCCGCAGCGACAGCGGGAGCGGCTGCGACGAAAAAGGACAGTGGCGGGTTCTTCTCGCGCCTGTTCGGCGGTAATGACAAGCCTGAGGCGAAAACGCCACCGGCTGCCAAGGCGACCGATACCGCACCGGCTCAGGCTCCAACTCCTGCTACCGCTGCCCCTGTGCCCGCCGCTGCTGCGCCCGCTGCAGTAGCCAAAGAGGAGCCGGCCAAGCCTGCGGCCGCCAAACCTGCGGCCAAGAAGCCTGCACCGGCTAAGCACGCCTCTGCACACAAGCCTGCTGCCAAGCAGGCGCACAAGGCGACCGAGCCGAAAAAGGCAGCCGCCAAGTCCGCTCCAGCGAAAAAGCCGGCAACTGATAATCAGGCCAAAGCCAACTGATGTTCATCTCGGCCTCTTTGCAGGGTTACGCTGCGAAGGGGCCGAGATATCCAAAGGTTATTCCCCCGCCCCCCCGTTAATGTTTCCTTAATAGGAAACTTGCACACTAAATATCGGATTATTTGATAATCCACAGCAATTTTTTAAGCTTTTATTCGATACGTTACGCGTTAGTCTGTGCACAGCTTTCACGGAGAAACAGCTCATCATGCAACTGCGCAACTCACCTTCTCGCTATGGCGTAGTCAGCATCGTCCTGCACTGGGGCGTTGCATTGGCAGTCTTTGGCCTGTTCGGCCTGGGCCTGTGGATGGTCGAGCTCGACTACTACGATCCTTGGCGCAAGGCCGGCCCCGATTTGCACAAAAGCATCGGCCTGGTCTTGCTGGGGGTGATGCTGGTGCGTGTGGTCTGGCGTTTCATCAGCCCGCCGCCACCGGCGCCAGCGAACCATGGGGCACTCACCCGCGTAGCTGCCAAGTTGGGGCACCTGGCGTTGTATATCGGGCTGTTCGCGGTCATGACCGCGGGCTACCTGATTTCCACCGCTGACGGCGTAGGCATTCCAGTGTTTGGGTTGTTCGAGGTGCCGGCTTTGGTCAGCGACCTACCGGACCAAGCCGATCTGGCTGGGGTGATTCACCTGTGGTTGGCCTGGGGCTTGGTGATCTTCGCCGTATTGCATGGCTTGGCCGCTTTGAAGCACCATTTCATCGACCGTGACGCGACCCTGACCCGTATGCTGGGCCGCAAAGCTTGATTCTCAACCTCAATTGCAATGGAAGGAAAGTAAGGATGTTGAAAAAGACTTTTGCCGCTCTGGCGCTCGGTACCGCTCTGTTCACCGCTGGCCAGGCCATGGCCGCCGAGTACAAGATCGACAAGGAAGGCCAGCACGCGTTCGTCGACTGGAAGATCAGCCACTTGGGCTACAGCTTCATTCACGGCACCTTCAAGGACTTCAGCGGTGACTTCACCTGGGACAGCGCCAAGCCTGAAGCCAGCAAGATCAGCGTCGACCTGAAAACTGCCAGCGTCTGGTCCAACCATGCCGAGCGCGACAAGCACATCGCCAGTAAGGACTTCCTGGACGTCAGCAAGTACCCGGATGCCAAGTTCGTATCCACCAGTGTCAAATCGACCGGCGACAAAACCGCCGATGTGACTGGCGATCTTACCCTGCATGGTGTGACCAAGCCGGTTACCTTCAAGGCCACCTTCAACGGTGAAGGCAAAGACCCATGGGGCGGCGAGCGCGCTGGCTTCAACGCCACCACCACCCTGAACCTGAACGACTTTGGTATCAAGGGCCCAGGCCCGACTTCGCAGACCCTGGACCTGGACATCAGTGTCGAAGGTGTGAAGCAGAAGTAAGCTTTGCCCAGGCAATGAAAACGCCGCCTCAATAGCTCCTGCCAATCAGTTGATGTTTCAGGCTATCTATTGGGGCGACGTTGCGGCCCTTCGCGGGTAAACCCGCTCTTACAGGTTCTGCGCCGGCCCTGATTCCGGCGCAGAACCTGTAAGAGCGGGTTTTTTCGTGAGAGGCGCAAAAGCAGCCGCCAGTGGGCATACAGTGACTGCGCCGGCCATGATGCCAGCGCAGGCCTGTAGGAGCGGGTTTACCCGCGAAGGGCTGCAAAGCAGCCCTAATTGACTTCACTGACTGGCATCAGCCGAAGGGCGGCGTTGTGCCTACGGCTCAGCCCTTGCGGGTCAGCAGCGCTGGTCGCTCACTTCGAGGGCGGCTTGGCAGGTCGTCCAGTTGCTCGGGCGTAGGGTAACGATCGAGCTTGGATTCCTTGCGAATGATCACCGGCTGGTGCTGCTCGCGGGTACTACGTACCGCAGGCTCCTGGCGCGATGCATCCTCACGGCCTGCCGAACGGTTACGACCACCGCCATTGCCGTCGCGACGTCCACCACCGGCATTGTTGTTACGTGGGCGCTTGTCAGCGCTGCCATTACGACCCTGCCCGCCGGCATTGCGGCCTTGGCCACCATTATTACGTGCCTGGCCAGTGCCATTGTTGCCGCGCTGGCTGCCTTGGCTCTGGCCCGTGCCTTGAGCGGCACCACCTGGGCGGCGGTTGCGACCTTGACCTTTGCCGTTCTGGTATGGGCTTACGTAATCGGCACGGTTACCGAAATTGTCGATCTCGTCGTCCAGAAACTCTTCCGGATCACGGTCGGCCGGGACTTTCGGGACCGGGGTAGCGCTTGCCTGTTGCTGCTGGCGCGGCTTCTTGTCACGTGGCTTGCGTGGTTGTCTGTCGCCAGACTTTTCCTTGTCGGCAGGCTTGTCGGCTGCCTGCTGCTTGGCCTTGCCTTTGTCCTTGCCCTTGTCTTTGCGGCCACCGTTGGCGTCTTTGCCGCCGTCTCCACGGGCTTGTTGATTGCGCCCGCCGCGGCCGCTGTTCTGCTGGCGCTCACGCGCCTCTGGCTTTTCGGCCTCTACTTGGCTGGCATCGAAGCCCATCAGATCGCCATCGGGGATCCTCTGCTTGGTGACCCGCTCGATGCTTTTGAGCAGCTTCTCTTCATCTGGCGCGACCATGGAAATGGCCTCGCCCGAACGCCCGGCACGGCCAGTCCGGCCAATGCGGTGCACGTAATCTTCCTCGACGTTGGGCAGCTCGAAGTTGACCACATGGGGCAGTTGGTCGATGTCCAGGCCGCGGGCGGCAATGTCGGTGGCTACCAGCACCCGCACACTATTGGCCTTGAAGTCGGCCAGCGCTTTGGTGCGGGCGTTCTGGCTCTTGTTGCCGTGGATCGCGGCGGCGGTCAGGCCGTGCTTTTCCAGGTACTCGGCCAGGCGGTTGGCGCCATGCTTGGTGCGAGTGAACACCAGGACCTGCTCCCAGGCACCCAGCGTGATCAGGTGGGCCAACAGGGCGCGCTTGTGGCTGGCTGGCAGGCGATAGACGCGCTGCTCGATGCGCTCGACGGTGGTGTTCGGCGGTGTGACTTCGATGCGCTCCGGGTTGTGCAGGAGCTTGTCGGCCAGGTCGGTGATGTCTTTGGAGAAGGTCGCCGAGAACAGCAGGTTCTGGCGTTTGGCCGGCAACCGGGCCAGGACCTTCTTCACGTCATGGATAAAGCCCATGTCGAGCATACGGTCGGCTTCGTCCAGCACCAGGATTTCCACATGCGCCAGGTCCACCTTGCCCTGACCGGCCAGGTCGAGCAGGCGCCCCGGGCAGGCGACCAGCACGTCCACGCCCTTGGCAATGGCTTGAATCTGCGGGTTCATGCCAACGCCGCCGAAGATGCAGGCGCTGACCAGTGGCAGGTCGCGAGCGTACACCTTGAAGCTGTCGTGTACCTGCGCAGCCAGTTCGCGGGTCGGCGTCAGGACCAATACGCGCGGTTGACGCGGGCCGTGACGCTGGGATTTGTCGGGGTGGCCGGCCGGGAACAGACGCTCGAGGATCGGCAAGGCGAAACCGCCGGTTTTACCAGTACCAGTCTGAGCGGCAACCATCAGGTCGCGGCCCTGCAACACGGCGGGAATGGCCCGCTGTTGCACCGGGGTCGGCTGGGTGTAGCCCGCTGCCTCGATAGCGCGGACAAGTGCCTCGGAGAGACCGAGGGAAGCAAAGGACATGGGCAATCCTGTTCTCGTGGGGGCTGGGCCCGTTGGGATATTCTGCCTGGCGCGACGGGCATCGAAGGGATGCGATCGCGTCCGGTCCAGCTGGGCTTTCACTGCACATCCGGGAAGCGGCGGGTGGACGCGAATGGGCGTCAGTACCGATCGGGATGCCTGTTGCAAGGCCGAGCGTCCGGGCGTGAGCCGGGCGGGAAGGCCCGAGTATAACAGAGCTAACGCGGCATGCTGTGTTCGTGCTGCTCAACGGCGTCAGAAGGGCTTGCGGAGCCGCCGGTATAACGCTCGATAATCGCCGTATAGGCGCGCTCCTGCTTGAAACGGCGTAATTCTTCGGTGAATGCCTGAGCCAATAATTGGTGCTCCGGGGTTCGGGTCAAACCCAGGTACTGAGCCTGACGGCTTATCACCAGGGGCAATTCCTCCACCTGCTGTTCCAGGCCAAGTTGACGGCGCAGGTAGCGCCCAACCAAGCGATCAGTGACCACCAGGTCTACGCGCCCGCGTATGAGCTTGCCGAAATTGGCTTCATGGGTTGGCGCGGATTCGCGTTTGAACGCCGAAGACTCGCTGAAGGCTTTGCCGTAGGTGTAACCCGACGAAATACCAACGCTAAGCCCCGCCAGGTCACCGAGGTGGGTGACTGCATGGGGGCGGTTTCGGTCTTGGAACAGCACGAATTCGACATGGGACATAGGTTCTTCGGGGTAGACCAAAAAAGCCTCGCGTGACTCAACCCGGAAGATATCCATCACGCCGTCGGTCAAGCCCTGTTCCACCATCGCCAGGCAGCGCTTCCAAGGCATGAACTGCCAGTCCACTTCGACACCCAGCCGGCGGAACACCTGCGTAGTGACTTCGTAATCGATGCCTTTGGCCTGGCCCTGCTCAAGATACACATAGGGCGCCCAGTCGTCGCTGACCAGGCGCAGCCGATCGGCCAGCGCCAAAGGGCTCAGGCAGGCGAGCAGCATTATGCACAGCAATCGGGCAGCGTAGCGCATGGCGCGAGATTACGCGCTCAGCAGGGGCAAAGCCAGTGACGCTGCAAGCCCCTTGTAGTTAGCCATCAGCGCTGGCGGGAGCGCAGCAAGTGCGCCTCGACGTCTTTGCGTCTGCTACCCAGGGACAGGCGCAGGCTTGGGTGACGCAGGCATTGGCGCAGTTGCTCGGGATCGATACCGCCGCAGCGTTCGTTGAGGTTTTCCAGTGCCTTGTCCCACCAGGCTGAGGCGCAGGCGCGATCGAACTCGTTGGGGTAGGGGTAGCAGCCATATAGCAGCTCACGCACGAACTGACGCTCGCGGCTGGGCATGGTCAGGCTCAAGGCCTTGTAACCCAGGCGTTGCAGTGTAGGCGGGCGTGGGAGTTGGTCGTTGACCAATGCCACATCGGCGAGCGCCGCCGCGCCCAGTGGATCATCACCGTGTTTGCGCAACCAGGCCTGAATCTTGGCGCGAAACTGCGCCTTGCGGCTCCAGTAGTGGTGAATGACATCGGTGCATTCGGCCAGCTCCAGGTTGCGGTAGGCAGCAACCGCCAGGCAGAACTCCTCAAGGGTGTAGGCCGTGCGCGCCAGCGGATAGAACTCGTCCATCATGGCGATGGAGCGGTCCAGCACCTGGGCGTCTTCGGCGCACAGGCCAATGACGCCTGAGTTGATCAACGACATCTGGGTATCGGCCAAACCGCGGGACTTAAGGATGTCGAGCAGGTTGGTGTACAGCAGACATTGCGGGTTGTGACCATAGCGCGCGTCGATGCTGTTGCACAGCAGGGTGCCAGGCTTGACCCGCTGGAACAGTTGCAGGGGCGACTTGCGGAAAAAGGTGTCGGTGTCTATCAGCACAGCTTGAGGGTATTGCTGCAATACCTGGCGCATCAGCACATGCTTGCTGCGGAAATGATAGCCATGGGGCTGGTTCCAGGCCGTGCGAGTCGCTTCGTCGAGCAGATGAACGGTTACTGGCAGTTTGCCGTAGGGCTCGGCGTTGTCGGTATAGACGTGGATGTCGATGGCCGGGTCGGCGATGCTCGGCAGATGCGCGAGGGCGCTGACGATACTGAAGCAGGCTTCCTGATGATAAGTGGCCGGGCCGAAGGCCAGGTACACCAGTTGAGGACGTGATGGCAGGAAATGTTGCATTACAGACGACACCTGTCAGAGCCAAAAATAAACAAGGCCTTAGTCTACGACCAAAGCCTTGACGGTTTCAGCACCTGATCATGCCAAGAAATTTCAGCGTGGGAGCTTCAGGTTGTTCCATATCGCCAGGCTCGCTTCGGCCTGGTTGAGGGTATAGAAATGCAGCCCCGGTGCGCCGCCTTGCAGCAGTTGTTCGCACATACGGGTGATGACTTCCTCGCCGAAGGCCTGAATGCTCGCGGTATCGTCAGCGTAGGCTTCCAGTTGCTTGCGGATCCAGCGTGGAATCTCGGCGCCGCAGGCGTCGGAGAAGCGCGCCAGTTTGCTGTAGTTGGTGATCGGCATGATGCCGGGCACCACCGGTATGTCCACACCCAGCTTCTGCGCACGCTCGACGAAGTAGAAGTAGCTGTCGGCGTTGAAGAAATATTGGGTGATGGCGCTATCGGCCCCGGCCTTGACCTTGTGCACGAAGTTGCCCAGGTCCACCTCGAAGTTGCGCGCTTGCGGGTGCATCTCGGGGTAGGCAGCGACTTCCAGGTGGAAGTGGTCACCGGTTTCCTGGCGAATGAACTCCACCAGGTCGCTGGCATAACGCAGTTCACCACTGGCCATGCCCATGCCCGACGGCAGGTCGCCACGCAGGGCTACGATGCGCTTGATGCCAGCAGCCTTGTACTCGGCCAGCAGAGTGCGCAACTCGTCCTTGGTGTCACCGACGCACGACAGGTGCGGTGCTGCCGGGACTTTCACTTCATTTTCCAATTGCAGCACGGTGTTGAGCGTGCGATCGCGCGTGGACCCACCGGCACCGTAGGTGCAGGAGAAGAAGTCCGGATTGTACGCGGCCAACTGGCGGGCAACGCCCATCAGCTTTTCATGGCCGGCATCGGTCTTGGTTGGGAAGAATTCGAAACTGTAACGGCGTTCTTGGGACATCTGGCGTTCCTCGAGCAGCGTGCCTCAAGCAGCAAGCTGCAAGTAAAAGCCAGATCGGTGATGGCCGATCTGGCTTGGGCATCGTTCAGGTTCCGGCGTTGAAGCGGCTGGCTTCAAACCTGCCGCTTAGTAGCGGTAGGCGTGCGGCTTGAACGGGCCTTCGACGGTCACACCGATGTACTCGGCCTGTTGCGGGGTCAGTTGGGTGACCACGCCACCGAAGCCGCGGACCATTTCCAGGGCCACTTCTTCGTCGAGTTTCTTCGGCAGTACTTCCACGGTCAGGCGCTCGGCCTTCTGGGCGGCTGGCAGTTCGGCGAACTTCTGCTCGAACAGGAAGATCTGCGCCAGCACCTGGTTGGCGAAGGAACCGTCCATGATGCGGCTTGGGTGGCCAGTAGCGTTGCCCAGGTTCACCAAACGGCCTTCGGCCAGCAGGATGAGGTAGTCGTCGTTCTGTGGGTCGAAGGTGCCAGCGCCGGTGCGGTGGATCTTGTGCACCTGTGGTTTGACCTCTTCCCAAGCCCAGTGCTTGCGCATGAAGGCGGTGTCGATCTCGTTGTCGAAGTGGCCGATGTTGCACACCACGGCACGTTTCTTCAGGGCCTTGAGCATGTTGGCGTCGCAGACGTTGACGTTACCGGTGGTGGTGACGATCAGGTCGATGCGGCCCAGCAGGTCGGCGTTGATGCCGGCTTCGGTACCGGTGTTGATACCGTCCTTGAACGGCGAAACCACTTCGAAGCCGTCCATGCACGCTTGCATGGCGCAGATGGGGTCGACTTCGGTGACCTTGACGATCATGCCTTCCTGACGCAGGGACTGGGCCGAGCCCTTGCCCACGTCACCGTAGCCGATCACCAGGGCTTGCTTGCCCGACAGCAGGTGGTCGGTGCCGCGCTTGATGGCATCGTTGAGGCTGTGACGGCAGCCGTACTTGTTGTCGTTCTTGCTCTTGGTGACCGAGTCGTTGACGTTGATGGCCGGGACCTTCAGCTCGCCCTTGGCCAGCATGTCCAGCAGGCGGTGCACGCCAGTGGTGGTTTCTTCGGTCACGCCGTGGATCTTGTCGAGCATGGCCGGGTATTTCTTGTGCAGGATCTCGGTCAGGTCACCACCGTCGTCCAGCACCATGTTGGCGTCCCACGGCTGGCCATCCTTGAGGATGGTTTGCTCGATGCACCACTCGTACTCCTGCTCGGTTTCGCCTTTCCAGGCGAATACCGGGATACCGGCGGCAGCGATGGCGGCAGCGGCCTGGTCCTGGGTGGAGAAGATGTTGCACGACGACCAGCGCACTTCGGCACCCAGGGCAACCAGGGTCTCGATCAGCACGGCAGTCTGGATGGTCATGTGGATGCAGCCAATGATCTTCGCGCCTTTGAGCGGTTGCTCGGCTTGATACTTGCGGCGCAGGCCCATCAGTGCCGGCATTTCCGACTCGGCGATGATGACTTCCTTGCGACCCCAGTCAGCCAGGGAAATGTCGGCGACCTTGAAGTCGGAAAAACCAGCAGGCGTGTTTACAGCGCTCATTGAGAGCCTCCATTCGTAGTGTGCGAATGGGCGCCGTTGTGCGTTGAGCGTCCACCTCAGCGGACAACGCCCCAACCGAGCCTGACAGGCCTAGCCTGCTGCAGCGCCCCTCGGATGGGTGGCGGGATGGCCGCCACTGCGGGCAGCCATGAGAATCGGCAGCGATTATAGCCGTGGCGGGGTGCCACACCCAAGGTTTTCTGTCGATTAATCGCGACGATAGTCGATGTTCGATGGAGTGCTGGCGGCCGCTCTGCCATCATGACTTCACGTTAGCCAAGCAGGTCAGGAGTACAGATGAACTTTCACACTCGTAAATGGGTTAAACCTGAAGACCTCAACCCCAACGGCACGCTGTTCGGTGGCAGCCTGCTGCGCTGGATCGACGAGGAAGCGGCGATCTACGCCATCGTCCAATTGGGCAACCAGCGCGTGGTCACCAAGTACATGTCGGAGATCAACTTCGTCAGTGCTTCGCGCCAGGGCGACATCATCGAACTGGGCATCACGGCCACCGAGTTTGGCCGTACCTCGATCACCCTTCGCTGTGAAGTGCGCAACAAGATCACCCGCAAGAGCATTCTCACGGTTGACCGCATGGTCTTCGTGAACCTGGGTGAGGATGGCTTGCCGGCGCCCCACGGGTGTACCGAGATCAAGTACGTCCAGGACCAGTTCCCGGACTCTACGGTGGAGTGAAATGCGGGGCTGCCCAGCAGCCCCGCCTTGCTCACGGCTGGGCGCTGACCTTGCGCACCACTCGGCCGATGCTCAAACCCTGCACCAGGATCGACGACAGCACCACGATGTAGGTGATCGACAGCAGCAGGTCACGCTCTTCACCCAATGGCAGCGACAGCGCCAAGGCGACCGACACCCCGCCGCGCAGCCCGCCCCAGGTCAGAACGCGGACAGTGCCTTTGGGCACTGGCCGCCAGCGGCGCAACAGCACGATTGCCGGCGCTACGGTCAGCAGACGCGACAGCAGTACCGCCACTGCCAGCACTGCGCCCGCTGCCAGGTGCAGCCAGTTGAACGGCAGCAGCAACAGCTCAAGGCCGATCAGGGCGAACAGCAGCGCATTGAGCATGTCGTCGATCAGTTCCCAGAAACCGTCCATGTAGCGACGGGTCATGTCGTTCATCGCCAGGTTGCGCCCCAGGTTACCGATGATCAGACCCGCGACCACCATGGCGATCGGTGCCGAAACGTGCAGCTCATAGCACATGGCCGAGCCGCCGATCACCAGCGCCAGGGTCAGCATGACCTCGACCTGATACTGCTCGACGCTTTTGATCATGCGGTAGGTTGCGTAGCCGATCAGGCCGCCGAACAGCGCACCCCCGATGGCCTCGCGGGCGAACAGGATGGCGGTGTCGGGTATGCTCGGCGTTTCTCCCAGCTGGATGATGCCCAATAGCACGGTGAACACCACAACAGCGGTACCGTCGTTGAACAGGGACTCGCCGACGATGGTGGTTTTCAGAGGCTTAGGCGCGTTGGCGGTACGCAGCGCGCCCAGCACGGCGATGGGGTCGGTCGGGGAGATCAGCGCGCCGAACAGCAGGCAATAGATCAGCGGCACCTGCCAGCCGAACATGCCGAATACCCAGTGTGCCAGGTAGCCGATCACTACCGTGGCAATCAGCACACCCAGGGTGGCCAACAGCCCAATCGGCCAGCGGTAGCTGCGCAGGTCGCTGAGGTTCACGTGCAGCGCACCGGCAAACAGCAGGAATGCCAGCATCCAGTGCATCAGCAGGTCGTTGAAGTCGATCTGGTTCATCAGCCCTTCGACGCGTTCCTCCAGGCCAGGAAAGCCGATCAGGCTCAGCCCTTGCAGTATCAGAGAGAACAGCAGTGCGGTGACCATCACGCCGATGGCCGGTGGCAGGCCGATGAAACGGTAATTCACGTACGTGAGAAGGGTGGTAAGGCAGATAAACGCGGCAACTAATTCAAGCATCCCAATTCCTGTGACAGTGGCTTCCAAGTCGATACCCGAATGACTCGGGTAGTTCTTTGATGGTCGGGTAAGGGTGTGGGGACACACTTTTCGACTGCGCAGGTAGACAACGTCCTGACTGCGAGGTTGCCAGAGGGGCGAGCCTGGCGGCTCGACCCTCGGTGACACGGGTTGGTCAACGAAGCATCGAAGGGTTACAGATCTTTCTTCACTGTCTTGTCGATATGCTTATCTGCTTTGTGGCGTTCTTTGTCCAAGTGCTTGGCGCCTTTGTCGATTTCTTTGCGGTCATGAGTGACCCCCTTGTCCACTTCGCGCACGTCATGGCGCACACCCTTTGCCACCTCGCCTTCTGCCTGTGCCATGGACACCGTCGTGAGGGTGGCCAAGGCGATAGCAAGCGCAGCAACCATTTTCTTGATCATGTCAGCATTTCCTTCAAGTGGCGTATGTTGTCGGGCTTTGCAAACTGAATGTAGCCCAGTGCAGGTGCGCCATCGGGTAAGTGAACAGGGTTTAATCAGCGTTGGAGTGGCCGCAAGGCGAAACATCTTCGAGCGCCCGCAACGTTGAAGCGTTGTGCGTTGTTTCGGTTTTCGGAGGATGCTGAGCAAATGAACGGACGTTCATCCGGGCCAGCGCTTTGAAGTGGCAATCTCTGCGCGCAACTGATGCGCTCAAATCAAGCCCGCTGCGCTGAAGCGCTTTTTCGTTTCGCTCGCTGCCGATGATGGCCATTATTAGCCGACGGCGAATTGAGCCATTTCACTCAAACCCAAGGCAAGGAACCGTTCGCGTGCTGGCAACATCCCTGGTACTGGTCGCCGCCATGCTGCACGCGGCCTGGAACACCCTGATCAAGTTCAGCGGCGAACGCCTGCTGGTCATCGCCAGCATGGACACGGTAGCGCTGGCTTTCGCCGTGTGCGCAGTACCGTTCAGTCAATTCCCCCCTGCTGCGGTATGGCCATGGCTGCTGGCGTCGGCGCTGGCCGAGCAGTTGTACCGTTTTTTGTTGATCAAGGCATATCGGGTTGGCGACCTTGGGTTGGTCTATCCTCTGATGCGAGGTTTGTCGCCATTGGTAGTGCTGGGGTTGACCCTGGCAGTGGCCGGTGAGTCGCTCAGCCAGCAGCAGATCATCGGCATCATGCTTATCCCCTGCGGTATGGCTTGCCTGTTGTGGCAAGGCGGGGGTGGCGAACGGTTGCCGTGGTCGATGCTGCCGGTGGTGGCGTTGATCGGTCTGTGTATCGGTTGCTATACCTGGTTCGACGGCCAGGCGGTGCGGCTGTGGGGGCAACCCTGGGATTACCTGGTATGGCTGACGCTGCTCAGTGCCTGGCCATTTCCCTTGCTCGCCAGCGTCGCGCGGCGTGCGCCATTCGTGCTGTTCTGGCGTACCCAATGGCGCCTGGGGCTGGCGGTGGGTTTTTGCGTGTTGTTCAGCTATGCGCTGGTGCTGTGGGCCATGCACCTGGGCTCGGTGGCCGAGGCCGCGGCGCTTCGCGAGGTAAGTGTGATCCTGGTGGTGCTGATGGGTATGCGCTATCTCAAAGAACCTTTTGGCGGGCCAAGACTCCTAGCTTGCGGGCTGGTCCTGGCAGGCATGCTGGTGATGAAGCTCTGAACCATTTTCGAACAAGGAGTCATGAGCATGACCGTTGCCCTGTGGTGCATCCTGATCGCCCTGTGTCTGCCGCTCTTGTGCGCATTGATTGCGAAAGTGAGCAGCGGCCGCTTCGGCATGAGAGACAACCATGATCCACGCGCATTTCTCGATAACCTTGAAGGCCTGCCGCGTCGAGCTCATTCGGCCCAGCAGAATAGCTTCGAGACGTTCCCTGCGTTTGCCGCGGCAGTGCTGGTGGCCGATATCGTCGGCAATGCCGAGCAGGTGACCCAGGATGTGCTGGGGGTGATGTATATCACCAGCCGGCTGCTCTACATCATCTGCTACCTGGCAGATTGGGCTGCGTTGCGCTCGCTGGTGTGGTTGGCGGGGTTAGGTATCATCATTTCGTTTTTCGTGGTTTCTGTCTGAAACTGCACCGCCCGTTGCACGGGTGAATCCGCTCCTTCACGCCTGAGGGAGCGGGTTTACCTGCAAAGCACCCATCGCCGATCAAGGCACTTTGGGCACATCTGGCAGTGGCTTGCCTTTGGGCCAGAGCATCCATATCTGCCCCTGCTGTTTCATGTTGCCTGCCAGTTCACCGGCTTTCGGCCCGGTTCCCCAGAACAGGTCGGCCCGCACCTCGCCGGTGATGGCCCCGCCAGTATCCTGAGCGCCCACAGGCCGTACCACGGGTGTGCCGTCAGGGCGTGTGGTCGAAAGCCACAACAGGCTACCCAACGGGATGACCTTGCGGTCGATGGCCACACTGTAACCCGCCGTCAGGGGCACATTCAGCGAGCCTCTTGGCCCTTCATTGCTATCCGGGCGGGTGCTGAAGAACACGTAGCTTGGGTTGCTGGCCAACAGTTCCGGGACGCGCTGAGGGTTGGCCATGGCCCAGGCATGGATACTGCCCATGGACACATCCTCCTTTTTCAGTTGCCCTTGCTCGACCAGCCAGCGTCCGATCGGTCGATAGGGGTGGCCATTCTGGTCGGCATAGCCCAGGCGTAATTGCCGGCCATCTTCCAGCTGCACCCGGCCTGAACCCTGTATTTGCAGGAACTGCAGGTCCATTGGGTCGGTCAGCCAGGCCAGTACGGGGGCTTTGACGCCATCGCGGTTGATGACCTCGGCGGTGTCGTAGGGCTTGAGTACATGCCCTTCCAGGCGCCCGCGCAGGCGCTTGCCCTTGAGTTCCGGGTACACGCTGGCCAGGTCGACCACTATCATGTCATCGGGTACGCCATACACCGCTACGTGCGCGGCTTCTGTGCGTTTCAGGCTGCCGGGATAGACGGGTTCGTAGTAGCCGGTGATCAGGCCATTGGCGGTGTTATCTGCCGAGCGCAGGCCATACACCTGCAGGTTCTGCTCAAGGAAGGTACGCACCTGTGCGGCGCTGGCAGTGTCGCTGCCGGCTGCCTCACAGGTGGCTGCCCACACCGGGTCGCGCTTGAGTTTTTCGCAGCCACTGCGCCAAGCATAGAAGCCTGCCAGCAAGTCTTCGTCGCTGACCGCCGGTAGGTCCTGCCAGGTAGCAGGGGCGTAGGTAGCGACGGCGTGTGGTTCAGGCTTGGCGCTCTCGCCGCCATTGCAGCCGGCCAGCAAGGCCAGGGCAGGGAGCGTCCAGGCCAAGTGGCGCAGGGCAGTTCTCATTGGTTTGATCCTGTGCACGGCGAACATGAAAAATCGCCCTTGTAAATATGTGGCTATTGGTCTTTGCAGGCATGGCGGCGATACTGGCCGCCCATTTGCGAGGCCTGTGTGACTGTGATGTTCAAGCGATTGACTGTTGTACTGCTTGCCGCCCTTGCCCTTACTGCCTGTGACCGGGTCGACCCTAACTCGCCACTTGGCAAGCGCAAGGCCATTTTCAAGGACATGCTCAAGACCAGCGAAGATATGGGGGGCATGCTGCGCGGCCGCTTGCCTTTCGATGGGCTGAAGTTCGCCGAGGGCGCGCTCAGGCTCGACACCCTGGCTCACGCGCCGTGGGAGCATTTTCCACAGGTGCGTGATGAGGGTGACAGCAGCGCGCGCGCAGAGGTTTGGCAGCGTCAGGAGCGTTTCCATGACCTTGCCCGGCAACTGGAGGGCGTGACCGGCGAGTTGGTCGAGTCGACCCGAACCCAGCCCTTGGACCCCGCGCAACTGAAAGCGCCCATGGCCAAGGTCGAGGCAGCGTGCAAAGCGTGCCACAGCGAATTTCGCAACCATTGATCGCCTGCCGCGACAGGCGCCCCCCACACGGTCAGCGGTCCAGGTCGTCCACTGCTTCCTGTAGTTCCTTGCGGGATTCGGCAAGCTTGTCTTTGCGCTTGTTGATTTTTTCAGCGTCGCCTTTTTTCTCGGCCTTTCTCAGGTCTTTTTCCCGTTGCGCCACCTCATGACGGGCATCGAGCACCTTTTGCTCCCGCTCTTTGCGCAGGCTGGCATCGGTGCAGTTCTCGACGCCGCGCAGCGCTTGCTCAAGGCCTGCGACTTGGTCGCTGTTGCCATGATCGCGGGCAATTTTGAGCTGGTTTTCGATAGCGCTGCGCTTGGCCGCGCAACCGCTGAGGCCTTGTTCGGGTTGAGCGGCTTGGGCGGCGCCGGTAGTGAGGCCTAGTGCACTGAGCACTACCAGGGTGGAAATCAATTTCATCGGGGCCTCCTTGAGGGGGCGGGGCAGCAAAAGATGGAGCAAATCCTGCCTTGCTTTTGATGATTTAGGAACCCTTGTTGGATTTTTCTGACGCAATCCTGGCACTTCCTTACACGGCGCCGCTGAAAAGTCATTCAAAACCGGCTATGCCATTTTCCGCCAGTTGCCGGGCAAGCTCTTGCACAGGCTCAGCTGCGAAAAACGCCTCTAGCTGGTTGGCGCGGGTAGCGCCAACGCCAGGCAGGGCTTGCCATTGCGCGGCGGAGCGGCTGGCGAGGGTTGCCCAGTCGTCCTGCGTCGACCAGGCGCGCGGGGCCGGCACGCCAAGGCCGTTGACCCACTGGCTGAAGGGCCTGCTGCGGCCAAGCTCGAAACTGCGTTGCAGGCGGCTGGCGCTGTTGGCGCCGATCCCTGGCAGCTCGGCCAACTGCTCGGCATCCAGCGCCAGCCAGTCTGCCAGCGATGTCACCAGCCCGCCACGTACCAGTCGTCGCCAGGTGCCTGGCCCGGTGCCCGGCATGGCCAGGCCATGTTTGCCACTGAGCCAGGTCAGGCGCGCAACGAACTGTTCTTCGCAGTGTTCCGTCGCTTGCCAGCATGTCATTGGCCCGTAATCGTCGAGAGCAGGTGCTTTTACGCTGCGACGCTCGGCGGCGCGGTGTGCAACCTGCTCGAAGCGAGGGATGGTCAGCCCAGCCAGGCTGATGACGACTTGGTCCCCCGGGCCAACTTCGAGCGCCCGCCAGCGTGCGAGGGAGCCAAGGCTCACTTGCGCGATAAGGCGGTCATCGAGCTGGACCGGCTGTAGTTTCAGAAGGGGGGTGACCCTGCCAGTGCGGCCAATGCGAAAGTGCACGTCACGGACTTCGGCCAGCGCCTGGGTAATGGGGTACTTCCAGGCCGCGATCCAGTAGGGCGCGTTAACCTCCCAGCGGTCGGCGGCTGGCCTTGCAGTCTGGCGCAGGATCACGCCGTCCGTGGCAAAGGGCAGGGCTGTGCGGTAAAAGTGCTGGCGCCACTGCTCGGCCTCGGCGGCAGTGCCGATGGGCACACTCAAGCGCTGGCTGTCGGGAAAACCCAGGGCGGCCAACCTTGCCATGCGCTCGCCTTGATCCCTGGGCCCCTGCGGCCAGTCCCAGACGAACAGGGCGATGCCTAAGCCTTGTTCACCGCTCAGCTGCTTGCGTGCCAACAAGCCTGCGACTGTGGCGCGAGCGTTGACGCTGCCTGCCTGTGCCTGCACGTGGTGATCCAGATGCAGGTAAAGCTCGCCTTGCAATGTCAGGTCCAATGGGTGGGTCAGTGGATGGTTAAGGCGCTGCAGCGAATCGATATGCCGGCTCCAGTCATGGCCGTTGATGCCATCTCCACGGCTGAGCAGCTGCACCAGCCGGCCTTGGCGGTAGACCAGGGTGACCGCGACGCCATCCACCTTGGGTTGCAGCCAGACTTCGGCCTTGCCTCGCATCCAACGGGCCACAGCCCTTTCGTCCGAGAGCTTGGCGACACCTGTGTGACGGATGGGGTGGGCGATCGGCCCACGTGCGCTGGCCAGCGAGTTCAGCTCGCTCGGCAGGGCGAAGCAGCCTTGCAGGTGCACAAGGCGCTGCCTGCTCTGGTCGTACACCTGGTCCGGCACCAGGGATTGACCCAGCCGGTGGTAGTGGTCGTCCCAACGGCGCACCGTTTCATGCAGGCGAGTGACCTCTGCATGAGCCCGCTCAGCCGACCAGTTCGGGCAGCCTGTGGCGTGGGTCTTGAGTGGCATGAACAGCAGCAACACTAGCAGCAGCGGCATGGCCAGCATCCTTGCTTGGCAGTGGAAGCTTCAGCCTAGGCAAACACGAGCAGCGCTGCCCTAGGCAGTTGTCAGCCGATATGTCACAAAAAAGGCCCCAGCCAATCGCTCGGCAGGGGCCTTCAGTTACCGCTGTAGGGAAATTACAGGCCGGCAGCGTCACGCAGCGACTGGGCGCGGTCGGTAAGCTCCCAGGTGAACGTGGTGAAGGTGTCGTCGCCGACGGTCTTCTGCTGCGGCTGGCGGCCGAAGTGGCCGTAGGCTGCGGTTTCCTGGTACATCGGGTGCAGTAGGTCGAGCATTTTGGTGATGGCGTATGGGCGCAGATCGAAGCACTCACGCACCAGTTGAATGATTTTCTCGTCCGATACTTTGCCGGTGCCGAAGGTGTTGATCGATATCGAGGTTGGCTGGGCTACGCCAATGGCGTAGGACACCTGGATCTCGCAGCGTTCGGCCAGGCCTGCAGCGACGATGTTCTTGGCCACGTAACGGCCGGCGTAGGCAGCGGAGCGGTCGACCTTGGACGGGTCTTTGCCAGAGAAGGCCCCACCACCGTGACGTGCCATGCCGCCATAGGAGTCAACGATGATCTTGCGGCCGGTCAGGCCACAGTCGCCCACCGGGCCACCGATGATGAAGTTGCCGGTCGGGTTGATGTGGTACTGGGTGCCTTTGTGCAGCAGTTCGGCCGGCAGGGTGTGCTTGACGATCAGCTCCATCACGGCTTCCTGCAGGTCTTTTTGCGAAACCTCAGGGTTGTGCTGGGTCGACAGCACCACCGCATCGATACCCACCACCTTGCCATTTTCGTAGCGGCAGGTGACCTGGGACTTGGCGTCCGGGCGCAGCCACGGCAGCAGGCCAGACTTGCGCGCTTCGGCCTGACGCTCGACCAGGCGGTGCGAGAAGCAGATCGGGGCCGGCATCAGTACGTCGGTTTCGTTGCTGGCGTAGCCGAACATCAAACCTTGGTCACCGGCGCCTTGGTCTTCCGGCTTGGAGCGGTCGACGCCCTGGGCGATGTCCACCGACTGCTTGCCGATGATGTTCATCACCGCGCAGGTGGCGCCGTCGAAACCAACGTCGGAGCTGTTGTAGCCGATATCGATGATGACCTTGCGCACCAGTTCTTCCAGGTCGACCCAGGCAGAGGTGCTGACTTCACCGGCGATGATGGCGACACCGGTCTTGACCAGGGTTTCACAGGCTACGCGGGCGTATTTGTCCTGGGCGATGATGGCATCCAGGACAGCGTCCGAAATCTGGTCGGCGATTTTGTCCGGATGCCCTTCAGACACGGACTCGGAGGTGAAAAGGGAGTATTCGCTCATCTCGACGGGTTCCTAAAATTTACCGATGGTGAGTGTCGCCAGCCGTCCGCTGAAAATGGCGGACCTGAATCTGGAAACCGTTACGCAAGCCCACATAGAGGCTGTCCCCGGGGGCCAGCCCGGCTGCTGTGGCCCAACGGGCCAGGTCGTCCTGTTCGAAGCCTAGCCAGAGGTCGCCGCAGGCTTCCCGCGCCCACCCCTGGTCATGGCTGCACAGTTCGGTGACCAGCAGGCTGCCGCCTGCCTTCACCCGTTTGGCCAGCTGGCGCAGGGCCAGGGCCGGGTCGCTGAAATGGTGCAGGACCATATTCAGCACAACGCAGTCGGCTTCCACATCCGTTGCACCCAGTGCATCGGCCAACTGCAGGTTTACATTACTCAGGCATTCGCGTTCGCAGACCTGGCGCGCCAGCTCGAGCATGGTCGGGCTGTTGTCCATGGCCGTGACCTTGGCGAAGCGCCGCGCCAGGTCCGGCAGGAAGCCGCCATCGCCGGGGCCAACTTCAAGTGCAGTGGCAGCCGGGGCGAAGTTCAGCTTGTCGAGCAGCGCCAGCAGGCTCTCGCGGTACTGCGGCAGGCCGGCGATCAGGTCTTGCTGGGCGCGAAACTTCTCTTCCACACGCAAGAAGAAGTCCTGGCTGGTGGCGGCTCGGCGTTGCTGCACCTGGGCGATGCGCGCCTGTACGTCCTCGGGCAGAGTGAGATCGTCGACTTCATCGAGCAGGGCCATGTGCAGGCGCCCGCCAAAGCGCTGGCCGTCGGGCAGGGCACGGCGATAGAAAATCGCATTGCCCTCACGCCGGGTAGCCACCAGAGCAGCCTGGGCCAGCACTTTGAGGTGATGGCTCATGCCCGACTGGCCGATGTCGAAGATCTGCGCAAGCTCCAGCACGCCGAACGAATCGCTGGCCAACGCGCGCAATACATTCAGGCGCAGCTCGTCGCCACTGGCTTTGCACAGAGCAGCCAGTGTGTCGCTTTGCTGGGGCAGCGGTTGCGCACGTAGGTTCATGGGTCGGCAGTCTAGACAGGCAAGGCTGCCCTAGCAAGGTCAATATCAAAAAGTTTTGATATTGATGGATGGGCGGGTACATCTGTCGATTTTTTCGCCGCAATGCGGACCAATCACAGGAAAATCCCCCAACTGCGACCATCCGTCATTGCCCCCGGCCCCCGCAGTGGGCGAAAATGGCCGTCTTTTTCGTCTCACCACCCCTTTCAAGCCCCCAGGAGATAAGCGATGCCCAGCCGTCGTGAACGTGCCAACGCCATTCGTGCCCTCAGCATGGATGCCGTGCAAAAGGCCAACAGCGGCCACCCAGGTGCCCCAATGGGCATGGCGGATATCGCCGAAGTGCTGTGGCGCGACTACATGAAGCACAACCCGAGCAACCCGGATTTCGCCGACCGTGACCGCTTCGTGCTGTCCAACGGCCACGGCTCGATGCTGATCTACTCGCTGCTGCACCTGACCGGCTACGACCTGTCGATCGACGACCTCAAGGGTTTCCGCCAACTGCACAGCCGTACCCCAGGCCACCCGGAATATGGCTACACCCCGGGCGTTGAGACCACCACCGGCCCGCTCGGTCAGGGTCTGGCCAACGCCGTGGGCTTCGCCCTGGCCGAAAAAGTCCTGGCTGCCCAGTTCAACCGTGAAGGCCACAACATCGTCGACCACAACACCTATGTATTCATGGGCGACGGTTGCATGATGGAAGGCATCTCCCACGAAGTCGCGTCCCTTGCCGGCACGTTGGGCCTGAACAAGCTGATCGCCTTCTATGACGACAATGGCATCTCCATCGACGGTGAAGTGCACGGCTGGTTCACCGACAACACCCCAGCACGTTTCGAAGCATACAACTGGCAGGTGATCCGCAACGTCAACGGCCACGACGCCGACGAGATCAAGATGGCCATCGAGACGGCGCGCAAGAGCGACCGCCCGACCCTGATCTGCTGCAAGACCACCATCGGCTTCGGTTCGCCGAACAAGCAGGGCAAAGAAGACAGCCACGGCGCTCCGCTGGGCAGTGACGAGATCGCCCTGACCCGCAAAGCACTGAACTGGAGCCACGGCCCGTTCGAAATCCCGGCCGACATTTATGCCGAATGGGATGCCAAAGAAGCCGGTGCCAAGGCCGAAGCCGACTGGAACCTGCGTTTCGAGGCATACGCCAAGGCTTACCCCGAGCTGGCTGCCGAGTTCAAGCGCCGTGACAGCGGCGAGCTGCCGGCCGACTTCAGCGAAAAGGCCCAGGCCTATATCAACGAAGTGGCTGCCAAGGGTGAAACCATCGCCAGCCGCAAGGCCAGCCAGAACGCGCTCAATGCCTTCGGCCCGCTGCTGCCTGAGTTTCTCGGTGGTTCGGCTGACCTGGCCGGTTCCAACCTGACCCTGTGGAAAGGCTGCAAAGGCGTCGAAGCAAACGATGCCAGCGGCAACTACGTGTTCTACGGCGTGCGTGAATTCGGCATGACTGCGATCATGAACGGTGTTGCCCTGCACGGTGGCCTGGTCCCTTACGGCGCGACCTTCCTGATGTTCATGGAATACGCCCGCAACGCGGTGCGCATGTCGGCCCTGATGAAGCAGCGCGTGATTCATGTCTACACCCACGACTCCATCGGTCTTGGCGAAGACGGCCCGACTCACCAGCCGATCGAGCAGCTCGCCAGCCTGCGCAGCACCCCGAACCTGGATACCTGGCGCCCAGCCGACGCGGTCGAATCGGCCGTTTCCTGGAAAAACGCCCTGGAACGCAAGGACGGCCCATCTGCGCTGATCTTCTCGCGCCAGAACCTGCAGCACCAGGAGCGCGACGCACAGCAGATCGCTGACATCAGCCGCGGTGGCTACGTGCTCAAGGATTGCGCTGGCGAGCCGGAGCTGATTCTGATCGCCACCGGTTCGGAAGTGGGCCTGGCCGTTCAGGCCCATGCCAAGCTCACCGAGCAAGGCCGCAAAGTCCGCGTTGTCTCCATGCCTTGCACCAGCGTGTTCGATGCCCAGGACGCTGCGTACAAGCAGTCGGTACTGCCGGTCGAAGTGGCTGCGCGCATCGCCATCGAAGCCGCCCATGCTGACTTCTGGTACAAATATGTGGGGCTGGAAGGCCGTATCATCGGCATGACCACCTACGGTGAATCGGCCCCGGCCGCTGCACTGTTCGAGGAGTTCGGCTTCACCCTGGACAACATTCTGGGTACTGCCGAAGAACTGCTGGAAGACTGATGTAAAGATCTGCGGGCGGTGTCGCCCCTGCTCGCGGGCAAGCCCGCCCCCACAGAGGTTGCATATGACCCTGTGGCGGCGGGCTTGCCCGCGAATAAGGGCCACGCACTCGATCCGCAGGCTGATGACAATAAGACTGTCTCGTGAGCCCCGAATGCCCCACCCGCGTCCCTACAAAGTTGCACTCAACGGTTATGGCCGCATCGGCCGCTGTGTCCTGCGCGCACTGTTCGAGCGGGGGGCCCAGGCCGGCTTCGAGATCGTCGCGCTCAACGACCTGGCCGACCAGGCCAGTATCGAATACCTGACACGCTTCGACTCCACCCACGGGCGTTTTCCCGGCCAGGTGAGGGTCGATGGCGATTGTCTGCATATCAATGGCGATTGCGTGAAAGTCATGCGCAGTGCCACCCCTGAAGGCATCGATTGGGCCGCTTTGGGCATCGACCTGGTGCTGGAATGCTCGGGTGTCTATCACACCCGCGCCGATGGCCAGCGCTTCCTCGATGCCGGCGCACCGCGTGTGCTGTTCTCGCAGCCGATGGCCAGTGAAGCCGACGTCGACGCCACCGTGGTCTACGGCATCAACCAACAGTGCCTGACCGGTGCCGAACGCTTGGTTTCCAACGCTTCGTGTACCACCAACTGTGGTGTGCCGCTGCTGCGCGTGCTTGACCAGGCATTGGGTATCGAGTACGTGCAGATCACCACCATTCACTCGGCGATGAACGATCAGCCGGTGATCGACGCCTACCACCATGAAGACCTGCGCCGCACGCGCTCGGCGTTCCAGTCGGTTATCCCGGTATCCACCGGCCTTGCGCGTGGTATCGAGCGCCTGCTCCCGGAACTTGCCGGGCGAATCCAGGCCAAAGCGGTACGTGTGCCAACCGTCAACGTCTCATGCCTGGACATCACCCTGCAGACCTCCCGCGACACCAGCGCGGCCGAAGTCAACCGGGTGCTGCGCGAGGCCGCGCTGAGCGGCCCGCTCAAAGGCTTGTTGGCATACACCGAGCTGCCTCACGCCAGCTGTGATTTCAACCATGACCCGCATTCGGCCATCGTCGATGCCAGCCAGACCCGCGTTTCCGGCACTCGCCTGGTGAACCTGCTGGCCTGGTTCGACAACGAATGGGGGTTCGCCAACCGTATGCTCGACGTTGCCGACCATTATCTGCACGTCGTTCACCCAACCCGCAGCAAACAGCCCTGAAGGACTGCATTCATGACCGTGTTGAAGATGACCGACCTCGACCTGCAAGGTAAGCGCGTACTGATTCGCGAAGACCTCAACGTTCCTGTGAAGGACGGTGTGGTATCCAGCGATGCGCGTATCCTGGCAGCGCTGCCGACCATCAAGCTGGCCCTGGAAAAGGGTGCAGCGGTGATGGTCTGCTCGCACCTGGGCCGCCCGACCGAAGGCGAGTTCTCTGCCGAGAACAGCCTGCAGCCGGTTGCCGACTACCTGAGTAAGGCCCTGGGCCGCGATGTACCGTTGGTTGCCGACTACCTGGGCGGCGTTCAAGTGAACGCAGGTGACCTGGTGCTGTTCGAGAACGTGCGCTTCAACAAGGGCGAGAAGAAGAACGCCGACGAGCTGGCCCAGCAGTACGCGGCTTTGTGTGACGTGTTCGTGATGGACGCTTTCGGCACCGCTCACCGCGCCGAAGGCTCCACCCATGGCGTGGCGAAGTTCGCCAAAATCGCTGCTGCCGGCCCGCTGCTGGCCGCTGAACTGGATGCCTTGGGCAAGGCCCTCAAGGCCCCGGCCAAACCGATGGCGGCCATCGTCGCCGGCTCCAAGGTGTCGACCAAGCTGGATGTCCTGAACAGCTTGAGCGGCGTGTGCGACCAACTGATCGTCGGTGGCGGCATCGCCAATACCTTCCTGGCAGCAGCCGGTCACCCGGTTGGCAAGTCGCTGTACGAGCCTGACCTGGTCGAAACGGCCAAGGCCATCGCCGCCAAGGTCAGCGTTCCCCTACCGGTCGATGTCGTGGTGGCCAAGGAGTTCGCCGAAACCGCGCAAGCTACGGTCAAGGCCATTGCCGACGTAGCTGCCGACGACATGATCCTGGACATCGGCCCGCAAACCGCCGCCCAGTTCGCCGACCTGCTGAAGTCGTCCAAGACCATTTTGTGGAATGGCCCGGTTGGCGTATTCGAGTTCGATCAATTCGGTAACGGCACTCAGGTACTGGCCAAGGCCATCGCTGAAAGCGCTGCATTTTCCATCGCCGGTGGTGGCGATACTCTGGCTGCCATCGACAAATATGGCGTAAGCAAGGATATCTCCTACATTTCTACCGGTGGCGGTGCCTTCCTCGAATTCGTCGAAGGCAAAGTGCTGCCGGCCGTGGCGATCCTTGAAGAGCGGGCAAAAGCCTGAGCAGGGCGGCGCCTGGCAAAGGGAGCGACCTGATGGTCAAGCAATTGCCTTTGATGATTCTGGCTGGCCTGCTAGGCGCGTGCTCCAGCAGCCCGTCCCCTGAGGCCGACCCGTCGCAACCGCCCAAGGGCGGTTGCTACCAGTCTGAATGGCAGGCCGAAACCGTGCCGGTCATCAGCAAGCGTGTGGGCCCGCAAGGCCTGGAAAAGTACGACGAAGAACACCAGCGCCAGGCGCCGGGTTGCCCTTGAAGTGCGTTCGTGCCTGGGGGGGTTCGTCGGGGCAGGCAACCAAGCGACTGCAAAGCGGTCATCTAGAGGATATGCAATGAAAGCGCTGCTGGCCGCGACGGCCCTGGCGACACTGGCAGGCTGCTCGCTGATGCAGTCTGCGCCCTCCGCCCCTGCGGATAACTGGACCCGCTGGGTGTGCGACACCCAGGCCGAAGTGCTGTGGCGCTTTGCCGATGCCGAGCGCGACCAGGTTGACGTCCGTCTGGGCGGCGGTGACCAGGTATACCGGCTCAAATCCGAGCCGGGCGCCTCGGGCGCGCTGTACAGCGACGGCGTGCTGGCCTTTCACACCAAGGGCGAAGAAGGCCTGGTGTACTGGGTGGCGACCAACGATCTGATTGGGCGGGGCTGCAAGGCACCGTGAATGGCCGGGCCGCCCAGGTGGCCCACACTACTTGAACAGCAACCGCCCCTGCGGCAGGCTTGCACGAAACAAACGACGCTTGTCGGGAGAGAGATACACAATGGCACTCATTAGCATGCGCCAGATGCTGGACCACGCCGCCGAGTTCGGTTACGGCGTTCCGGCTTTCAACGTCAACAACCTCGAGCAGATGCGCGCCATCATGGAAGCGGCCGACAAGACCGACTCTCCAGTGATCGTCCAGGCTTCGGCCGGAGCCCGCAAATATGCCGGTGCTCCGTTCCTGCGCCACCTGATCCTGGCCGCCATCGAAGAATTCCCGCACATTCCGGTGTGCATGCACCAGGACCACGGCACCAGCCCTGACGTGTGCCAGCGTTCCATTCAGTTGGGCTTCAGCTCGGTAATGATGGACGGCTCGCTGGGCGAGGATGGCAAGACCCCGACCGACTACGAGTACAACGTGCGCGTCACCCAGCAGACCGTGGCCATGGCCCACGCCTGCGGTGTTTCGGTAGAAGGTGAGCTGGGCTGCCTGGGTTCGCTGGAGACCGGCATGGCCGGTGAAGAGGACGGCATCGGTGCCGAAGGTGTGCTGGACCACAGCCAAATGCTGACCGACCCGGAAGAAGCCGCCGACTTCGTCAAGAAAACCCAGGTCGACGCCCTGGCCATCGCCATCGGCACCAGCCACGGTGCGTATAAGTTCACCAAGCCACCTACCGGTGACGTGCTGGCCATCGACCGTATCAAGGAAATTCACAAGCGTATCCCCAACACCCACCTGGTGATGCACGGTTCTTCCTCGGTACCACAAGAGTGGCTGGCGATCATCAACCAGTACGGTGGCGACATCAAGGAAACCTACGGTGTACCGGTCGAGGAAATCGTCGAAGGCATCAAACACGGCGTGCGCAAGGTCAACATCGACACCGACCTGCGTCTGGCCTCTACCGGTGCCATGCGCCGCCTGATGGCGCAGAACCCGAGCGAGTTCGACCCGCGCAAATTCTTCGGTGAGACCGTGAAGGCCATGCGTGATGTGTGCATCGCCCGTTACGAAGCCTTCGGCACCGCCGGCAATGCCTCGAAGATCAAGCCGATCTCCCTGGAAGGCATGTTCCAGCGCTACCTCAAAGGTGAGCTGGCCGCCAAGGTCAACTGAGTCTCAGGCAAGAACTGAAGAAACCCGCAGCGATGCGGGTTTTTTTATGTGTCGCAAATGCTGCAGGCACACCGTTAGTCGGCTAACGTGAAACTTGTCGATTGATAGCTATCTGATTGCATTGCTTGCTGCATGTACGGGTCTAGAGTGTTAATCGGATCCAAAAGGACTTTGAAGTCGGTCATACAAGAGACGCAGCATGGATGGCGCTTACCCTCAACCACTGGATGGAACGTCAGTTCTTCTGGTGGTAGATGATTACCCGGAAAACCTCATCAGCATGCGTGCCCTGCTGGCGCGCAACGATTGGCAAGTATTGACCGCAAGCTCGGGCATGGAGGCCTTGGGCAAGCTGCTGGAACACGAGGTCGATCTGGTCCTGCTCGATGTGCAGATGCCGGAAATGGATGGTTTTGAGGTGGCCCGCCTGATGCGCGGCAGCCAGCGTACCCGGCTGACCCCAATCATCTTCCTCACCGCCAACGAGCAGTCCGAAGCGGCCGTGCTCAAGGGCTATGCCAGTGGGGCGGTGGATTATCTGTTCAAGCCGTTCGATCCGCAGATCCTCAAGCCCAAGGTTCAAGCCCAGTTGGAACAGCAGCGCAATCGGCGCATGCTGCAGCGCCTGACCCGGGAGCTTGAGGCTGCCCGGGCGTTCAACGCCTCCATCCTCGAAAACGCCGCCGAGGGCATCCTGGTTGTCGACGCCTGCGGCGTCATCAGCTTTGCCAACCCGGCAATCTCAAGCTTGATGTGCGCTCCGGTAGGGCAACTTCAGGGTTCCCGCCTGCTTGATCTGCTGCAATTGGCCAGTGCCAGCTTGTGGAACGAGTCCGAGTTCTACAACGCCTACCTGACGCGGCAGATCGTACGCGTCCACGATGCCCACCTGCGCACCCCGCAGGGCCACCTGATACCGGTCGCCCTGTCGTGCGCGCCGCTGCCGGCGGAGCAGCAGGCGATGGTGGTCACGGTGCTGGACATGTCGGCTGAGCGTAGCCTGCACCAGCAACTGGAACATCAGGCGGTGACCGATCCTCTGACCGGGCTGCTCAACCGCCGTGGTTTCTATCAGTCGGCCGAAGGCGTGTTGCTGCGCGGCGAGCATTCGAACAAGGCCCAGGCCTTGATGTACATGGACCTGGACGGGTTTAAGCGGATCAATGACTCGCTGGGCCATGAAGCCGGCGACCGGGTGCTGCGCTGGGTGGCTGAGCAGATCAAAGACTGCCTTGGCAGCGAGGCGCTGTTGGCGCGCATCGGCGGTGACGAGTTCATCGCGCTGTTCGATGGTTTGCCCTATCCGGAGCTAGCCGGGCGCCACGCCGAGAAGCTGCTCGAGCGGGTGTCGATTCAGCAGCAGGTGGACGGGGTCGACGTGTGCCTGGGCGTGAGCATCGGCATCGCCACATACCCCGACTGCGGCGCGAATGTCGAGGGCTTGCTGCGCGCTGCCGATACCGCGATGTATGCGGCCAAGCAGGCCGGCCGCCACCAGTATCGTTTTTATGATGTGGAACTCAATGGCCGCGCTCGTTCGCGCCTGATGCTCGAAGACAGCGTGCGCAATGCCATCGAAGACCACGACTTCACCCTTGTCTACCAACCTCAGGTGGCGTTTGCCGATGGTCGCCTGCGTGGTTTCGAGGCGCTGTTGCGCTGGCAGCACCCAAGCGTAGGCGATGTGCCGCCCGGCCTGTTCATCCCGCTGCTGGAGGAGGCGCGCCTGATCAACCGGCTGGCCAGCTGGATCTATCGTCAAGGCGCCGCGCAACGTCAGGCGTGGTGCCGGGCATTTGCCCCGGAACTGGTCTTGGGCATCAGCCTGAGCCGAGCGCAGTTCACCATGCCGAGCCTGGTCGATGAACTGCAGCGGGTGATTCAGGATTATCACCTGGACCCGGCACAACTGGAGGTCGAGGTGGCCGAGACCTCCTTGATGTACAACATCGAGGCGGCGATCAAACAGACCCAACGCCTGCGCGACCTGGGCGTGCGAGTGGCCTTGGACGACTTTGGCGCTGGCGACTGCTCGCTGCGCATGTTGCGCGACCTGCCTATCGACACCTTGAAGCTGGACCGCCATCTGGTAGCGCGTTTGCCGGATTCGGCGGTGGATGCCGCTTTGGTGCGTACGGTCATCGATTTGTGCGGGCAGTACGGCATCACTGTGATCGCCGAGGGGGTAGAGACACAGGCCCAGGCCGCGTGGCTCAAAGCGAACGGATGCGCTTATATTCAGGGTTTTCTGGTGGCACATCCACTGACAGCGGGCGATGCCACTGGCTTTCCGGCAATTTATCCCTGGCCTGGGCTGTGATTGGCTAGAATCAGCGTTCGTTACGCCGAAGCCATGCCATGACCGTATTACGCTATTTGCAAGCCTACCCCCCGCACCTGCAAGAGCAGGTGCGGCAGATGATCGACAGCGACCGCCTGGGCCAATACCTTGAACGGCGCTACCCCGGGCGCCATGACGTGCAGAGCGACAAGGCGCTGTACAGTTATGCCCAGGACCTGCGCCAGCAATACCTGCGCAGCGCGCCTAACCTGGACAAGGTACTGTTCGACAACCGCTTGGACCTGACCCATCGGGCCCTGGGGCTCAACACGGCGGTATCGCGAGTACAGGGTGGCAAGCTCAAGGCGAAGAAAGAAATTCGTATCGCCTCGTTGTTCAAGGAGGCCGCGCCGGAATTTCTGCGCATGATCGTGGTACACGAGCTGGCGCACCTGCGTGAGCGCGACCACAACAAAGCGTTCTACCAGCTCTGCCAACACATGGAGCCGGCCTACCATCAACTGGAGTTCGACCTGCGCGTCTACCTGACCTATCGGGAGTTGCCGGGCAACCTGTAAGGACCACGCAGCATGGATGTGAGCAAGACCAAAAGCAGTTTCTATCGCCGCCTGTACGTGGCCTGGCTGATCGACAGCCAGGCTGCCACCAGCGTGCCAGCGCTTGTGGAGGCCACCGGCATGCCTCGGCGTACGGCCCAGGACACCATCGCTGCGCTCGCCGACCTGGATATCCTTTGTGAGTTCGAGCAGCAGGAAGGGGCGCGCAACCATGCTGGGCATTATCGCATTCACGACTGGGGTGCGATCGACAAGCAGTGGATCATCCGCAACTTGCGGCAGGTCAAAGAAGTACTGGGCTATCCATGAGTTGTTTCGTCCCCACGGCCAAAATAGAGGCTAAATGACACTATTGGCTGCTGCCACCTGCAGCCTCTTTGTGTACGCTCACTTTTGCGAATCGCCTATCACTGCGTGTGCCCCCCACTGCAAAAGGACTTATGCATGCGGCCACTGCTTTGCGCGTTGGGTTTGCTGGGTGTGCTCGTTGCAGGTTCTGCAATGGCCCAGGACAAGCTGCGGCTAGTGGCCGATACCTGGCCGCCGTTCACCGAAAGCAGCATGCCGGGCGGTGGCTTGGCCACCAGCCTGGTCACCACGGCGCTGGCCCGCGCCGGTTATACCAGCAGCTACGAGCAAGTGCCTTGGGCGCGAGCGTTGATGGGCATTGGCGAAGGGCGCTACGACGTGCTGATAAACGCTTGGCACAACGATGCACGCAAACGGCTTGGGCAGTTCTCCAAGGGCTACCTGAGCAATCGCATCCGCCTACTCAAGCGCAAGGGCCAGACGTTGCGCTACCAACGCCAGTCCGATCTCTATCCCTTCAGTATCGCTGTGGTGCGCGACTACGCTTACTCTTCAGCTTTCGATGCCGACACGCTCCTGCACAAGGTGCCAGTGCGCGACTTTTCCACCGCCGTGCGCATGCTGGCTGCCGCGAGGGTCGACCTGGCTGTGGAGGATGAATACGTCGCCCGCTACAACCTGCAACGCGAGCCGCAGAGTGTGCGCGATGAGGTGGAACTGATGGAGCCATTGCTGGGTGAGAATACCCTGCATATTCTGGTGAGCCTCAAGCACCCCGACCACCAGCAAATCGTCGAGCGCTTCGACCAGGCCATTGCTGCGATGAAAGCCGATGGCAGCTATGCACGGCTGCTGCACCAGTATGGTTTCTGATCCCGCCTGTTCTCGGGTGAAGCTCACCACCGAGGGTTAAGACTGCCTCGCAGGGCACGCTAGCGGGTAGGTGCTGCTTCAGCGGCGAACAGACCGCTGCAAAAAGCACCTCAGCTAGATGGCGCCTCTTTGATCAGGTGAGCAGCCAGCGTGCGCAGCGGCGCGAGTTGCCGGCATATCAGCGCCAACTGCGTCTGTACCAGCCTTTGATGCTCATCCAGCTCATCGGGCATCTGCTCCAGAGCATTGGCCAGCGCCTCTTCGGCATCACTGTGTATGGCCACTGGCAGCCGTGCCGACAGACCATTGGCGATTTCGTCCAGGCTGTTGGCCAGGCTTTGTCCGGCGCCGTCGATCAACTGCTCCTGCACATCGGTCGGCAAGGCGGTGTCGCGGTGAGCACCCAGCCCCGACAGGTAACTGAGCAAGGTATGCGAGAGCACCAGGAAGCGGAAACCGACATCGGCTTCCTTACGGAAATGCCCTGGCTCCATCAACATGTTGGCCAGCGTGGTCGACAGCGCTGCGTCGGCGTTGTGGGCGTTGCGTCGAGCCAGCCGGTAGGCGAGGTCGTCGCGCTTGCCGTAAGCATACTGCTGCATGATCTGGCGCAGGTACACGCTGGCGCAGGTGAGGGTGTTGGCCAGCGCCTTGTTCAGCCGCCGGCCTTGCCAGTCGGGGAGGAACAGGAATACCGCGAGGATGGCGATCAGGCTGCCGACCAAGGTATCGAACAGGCGCGGCAGGAACAGGCCGTAGCCATCCCCGATCTGGTTGAAGCAGAACAGTACCATCAGGGTGATCGCAGCCGTGGCCAGGGCGTAGCGGGTGGTACGGTTGACGAAGAACACCACCCCTGCAGCCACGGCGAACAGTGACTGGATCACCGGGTTGGGGAACAGGTCGAACAGCGCCCAGCCTACGGTCAGGCCTATCGCGGTGCCGAATATCCGCTGCACCAGCTTGCGCCGGGTGGCGCCGTAGTTGGGCTGGCAGACGAACAACGTAGTAAGGATGATCCAGTAACCCTGGGTCGGGTGGATCAGGTGCACCATACCGTAACCGATCGAAAGCGCCAGCGGCAGGCGCAGGGCGTGACGGAACAGCAGCGAAGTCGGCGTGAGCTGGGTGCGCAGGCGTGTCCAGACATCCTTGAAGTTGCGCGGCGAGCGGTCGAGCAGGCTGCTGTCGCTGGCATCGGCCAGGCTGTCGGGGTTGCTGGCGGCGCTGAGCAGGCGGTCGAGGGTGGCCAGGTTGGCGGCCAGCGCCCGCAGTGAGCGTAACAGGCCGCGCCAGGCCGGGTTGCTTTGCAAGCGCAAGTGCTCGAGGGAGGCGTTGAGGTCCTCCAGGGCTTCGGCAAAGCCTGTGGCCAGCACGAATGGCTGACGCAGGCGGATGGAGCGTGCCAGTTCCTGGCAGGAGGCGCCTTGTTTGCGCAGCAGGCGCTGGCAACGAAACATCACATCGCTATGGAAGAACGCTTCGTTAAGGGCGTTGTAGGGGTAGTGCGAGGCACTGACCCGCTCATGGATGTCCTGGGCCAAGAAGTACAACTTCAGGTAGCGGCTGACCTTGGAGTTCGGTTGGCTGTTGCCAACCCGGTGCAGGATGATTTCCTTGGCAGCGTTCAGCGCTGCCACGACCTTGCCATTCTGCCGAGCAAGGTCCAGGCGCTGGGCCTCGACATCGAGGTTGCGGATCGGCTCGAACAGGCTGGCCTTGAGCTTGAGGTAGCTGCCCAATTCATAGAACAGCTTGGCCAGGCTCTGCTGCACCGGCTGGTTGGAGAACAGCGCCTGCCACAGCACCGAGAGCAGGCCATACCATGCAGCGCCCGCCACCAGCAGCATCGGCTCGTGCCAGAAATCGCTGACTTGGCCACCGCGTTGGTCTACACCGATCATGGTGTAGACCGAGGTGATCAGGGTTGCCGATGCGATCGCACCATAACGCTCGCCCAGGGCGCCGAGCATGGTCAGCGCGAAGGCTGCCAGCGCCAGGGCGATGACGAAGATCCACGGGTAGGGAAACAGCAACTCCACAGCAAGTGCGGCAATGGCAAAGCAGGGAAGGGTGACCGCCAGGGCGCTGAGGCGGCCTTGCCAGCTGTCATCGGTCTCGGCCAGGGCGCTGGCGATGATGCCGAGAAACAGTGGGATCAACAGGGCCATTTCGTTCTGGTACCAGCACAGGGCCAGGCTGCCGGTAAGGGCGATGGTGACCCGGATGCTGTAGCTGAACTTGTCTTGGCCCCACAGACGACGCAGTGACTGACGCAACGAGCTCGATGACATGATGGCCTGCTAGGCAGTGATCGAATGAATGCATTGCAGCACGGCCAGCAAGAAGCGTTCCGTGCTGCTGAATGGATTCTACTCTACACGAACTGCGCTGCGGCGTTGGCCGATGCCCAGGCCCACTGGAAATTGAAACCGCCCAAATGGCCGGTAACGTCGAGCACTTCGCCGATGAAGTACAAACCCGGGCTTTTCAGCGATTCCATGGTTTTTGACGACACCTCACGGGTGTCGACGCCGCCGAGGGTAACTTCCGCTGTGCGATAGCCTTCGGTACCCGCTGGCACCACTTGCCAGTTGGCCAGTTGCTCCGCGATCTGGGCCAGTTGCGCTGGCGTGTACTGCTTCATCGGCCGCGACTCGAACCACTGGTCGGCCAATAGGTTGGCCAGCTTGCGGGTAAATACCTCGCCCAGCACGGTCTTCAACTCGGCGTTGGCGCGCTCGACCTGCATCTGCTGCAGCCAGCTCAGTGCATCGCGGTCGGGCAGCAGGTTGATTTGCACGGCATCGCCGGCTTCCCAGAACGAGGAAATCTGCAGGATCGCCGGGCCACTGAGGCCGCGATGGGTAAACAGCAGGTTCTCCCGGAAGCTGGCGCCGTTGCAGCTGGCGGTGCAGTCCAACGAGGTGCCCGAAAGCTCGGTGCACAGTGCCTTGAGTTGGGGCTCGGTGATCGTGAACGGCACCAGTCCTGCTCGGGTCGGCAGCAGGGTGTGGCCGAACTGGCGGGCTACCTGGTAGCCGAAACCGGTAGCACCCAAAGTCGGGATCGACAGGCCGCCGGTGGCGATGACCAGTGACTGGCAGGCAAACTGGCCGGCGCTGGTTTGCAGCAAATAGCCGGCTTCGGTCTTCTCGATGTGCTCGATACTGGTGTGCATGCGGATCTCGGCGCCTGCCTCATCGCATTCGGCCAGGAGCATATCGAGGATGTCGCTGGCCTTGTTGTCGCAGAACAGCTGGCCGAGCTTCTTTTCGTGGTACGGCACTGCATGCTTGGCAACCAGCTCGATGAAGTCCCACTGGGTGTAGCGGGCCAGCGCCGATTTGCAGAAGTGCGCGTTATGCGAGAGGAAATTGCTCGGCTCGGTGTAGAGGTTGGTGAAGTTGCAGCGCCCGCCGCCGGACATGAGGATCTTCTTGCCGGGTTTGTTGGCGTGGTCGAGCAACAATACCCGGCGGCCGCGGCGCGCGCTGAGCTGGGCGCACATCAGGCCGGCGGCGCCGGCGCCGAGGATGATCACGTCGGTGGAATGCACGGTGTAAACCTTCTTGAAAAAACGCTGAACCCTGTGCAAGCGGTTCACCCGCGTAGACGGTGGTGAGCCCACCGTCACCTTCGCGGGTAAACCCGCTTCTACCAGGACCTTGCCAGGCTTTAGACGATACGAACTTTAAGGGCTCGGCCTTTGATCTTGCCGCTGTTCAGGCGCTGCATGGCCTGTTTGGCCAGTGGCCGCTCTACCGCCACATAAGCCTGGAAGTCGAAGATCGCGATCTTGCCCACTTGCTTGCCTGGGATGCCGGCATCTCCGGTCAATGCACCAAGGATGTCACCCGGACGCAGCTTGTCCTTGCGCCCGGCGCCGATGCACAGCGTGCTCATCAACGGCAACAAGGGTTCGCCCTTGTTCTTCAGGCTGTCGAGCTGGTCCCAGCGCAGCGGGGTTTTCTGCAGTGTTTCGATGGCCTGGGCGCGGTGGCCTTCGGCCGGCGCTACAAGGCTCACCGCGATGCCTTTCTCGCCTGCGCGGCCAGTGCGGCCCACCCGGTGCACATGGATTTCGGCATCCCGGGCCAATTCGACGTTGATGACCATGTCCAGCCCGTCGATGTCCAGGCCCCGCGCTGCCACGTCAGTGGCTACCAGCACCGAGCTGCTGCGGTTGGCAAACATCGTCAGCACCTGATCACGGTCACGCTGCTCCAGATCGCCGTGCAGCGCCTGGGCGACGATGCCCTTGGCGGTCAGGTGAGCCACCACGTCCTCGCATTGCTGCTTGGTGAAGCAGAACGCCACGCACGACTGTGGGCGGTAGTGGCCCAGTACACGGGTGACGGCCTCCAGGCGCTGCTGCGGGTCGATCTCGATGAAGCGCTGCTCGATCTGGTTGTCGGCATGCAGGCTTTCGACTTTCACCTGCTGCGGCTTGCGCATGAAATCGGCGGCCAATTGCTCGATGCCGGCCGGGTAGGTAGCCGAGAACAGCAGGGTCTGGCGGCGCGCTGGCGTCTTGCCGATGATGCTGGCGATGGCGTCGAAAAAGCCCATGTCGAGCATGCGATCGGCTTCGTCCAGCACCAGGGTATTGAGGCCGTCGAGCACCAGGGTGCCTTTGTCCAAGTGCTGCTGGATGCGCCCGGGGGTACCGACGATGATGTGCGCGCCATGTTCCAGCGAAGCGATCTGCGGGCCCAGCGACACGCCACCGCACAGCGTGAGGATCTTGATGTTGTCCTCGGCGCGGGCAAGTCGGCGCAGCTCCTTGGCCACCTGGTCGGCCAGCTCGCGGGTAGGGCACAGCACCAGCGCCTGGCAGCCGAAGTAGCGTGGGTTGATCGGGTTGAGCAGGCCGATACCGAAGGCGGCGGTCTTGCCGCTACCTGTCTTGGCCTGGGCGATCAGGTCCTGGCCCTTGAGGATGACGGGTAGGCTCTGGGCCTGGATCGGCGTCATCGAGGCATAGCCCAGGGCGTCCAGGTTGGCCAGCATGGCGGCGGACAGCGGCAGGGTGGCAAAGGCGGTAGTTTCGGTGGTCACGAGGCGGGCCTGCGTTGCGAAGCGAAAAATGCTGCACAGTCTACCAGCCTCGTGGCCATTCGCCCTACGACTCGATGTCTTGTTCCGGACGACGGGCACGCCTTCCGTCCGTGGGCGCCAGTTGCAGGAAGATGGCCGCGGCGAGCATCGCCATGATGCCGATGGTGACGAAGGTCAGCTGGAAGGCACCCAGCGTGGTTTCCACGCCATCGGCATTACCGGCGGCAGTGAACCCGCCGAGCAGGGCGCCAGCGCAGGCCACGCCGAGGCTCAACGACAACTGTGCGACAACTGACAGCAGGCTGTTGCCGCTGCTGGCGCTGGCGTCGTCCAGGTCGATCAGGGTGACGGTATTCATCGCTGTGAACTGCATCGAGTTGACCGCACCCAGCAGTGCCAGTTGCACCAGCAGCATGGCATAAGGGGTCTGCTCGTCGACCAGGCCAAGGCTGGCCAGCAGGATGCCCAGCAGCAACGTGTTGCTGGTCAGCACGATGCGATAGCCCAGGCGCTCGATCAAGGGCCGGGCGACCGACTTGGCCAGCATGGCCGATGCCGCCAGGGGGATCATGCTCATGCCGGCCTGAGCTGGCGAATAGCCCAGCGCCACCTGCAGCAGCAGCGGCACCAGAAATGGCAGCGCGCCGCTGCCCAGGCGAGAGAACAGGTTGCCGAGAATCCCGATGGCGAAGGTGCGCACGCGGAACAGGCTGGGTGAGAACAGCGGCTCCGGGTCGCGACCGGCGCGCAGCCAGTAGGCTGCCAGGCAGGCCATGCCGGCGAACAGCAACAGCATGACGCGCAGGTGCGGCAGGTGCAGCTCACCGAGGCCTTCCATGGCGATGGTGATCAGCACCATTGCCGCACCGAACAGCACAAAGCCTGGGCCGTCGAAGGTGGTGCGCTCGGCACCGCGCAGGTCAGGGATGAACTTCCAGACCGCGTAGCAGCCTAGCGCCCCGACTGGCAGGTTGAGCAAGAAGATCCAGTGCCAACTGAGGATTTCCACCAGCCACCCGCCCAAGGTCGGGCCGAGCAGCGGGCCGAGCAGGCCGGGTATGGTGATGAAGCTCATGATTCGCACCAGCTCGGTGCGCGGGTAGGCGCGCAGTACCACAAGCCGCCCAACCGGCAGCATCAGGGCGCCCCCCAGGCCCTGCACGACGCGGGCGAAGATCAGAAAGCCCAGGCTGTTGGCCATGGCGCAAAGCAGCGAGCCGAAACTGAACAGCAGGATGGCACTGAAAAAGATGCGCTTGGTACCGAAGCGGTCGGCGATCCACCCGGAGGCCGGAATCAACAGCGCTACGGTAAGCATGTAGGCGATGATCACCCCCTGCATGCGCAGCGGGTCTTCGGCCAGCGAGCGGGCCATCGCCGGCAATGCCGTGTTGAGGATGGTGCCGTCCAGCGACTGCATGAAGAAGGCGATGGCCACCACCCAGGGCAGCCAGCGGGCGGTGATCGGGTCAAGCGGTGGACGTTCGGGCATGACTTCCTCGTTTGTCAGTGCCGACCTTTTCGCGGCTGTGCAATCTCGGTGATCACAGCTTGAGGTGCGAAAAGGCCAGCCAATCCAATCACAATGTCAGGGTCAACCCTTTGACCAGCGCCCCAGGCAGATGACTCGACCCGGTACTGCGCTGCCCATAAGTGCTGGTCGATAGGATCATCTCCCGCTCTTGGGTCAGGTCTTCGAGCTGGCTGCCGAGCAGGCTGTACAAGCTGTCATCGAAGCGCATGGTATTCACCGGCCCCTGAATCTCGCCGTTTTCCACCCAAAGTGTGGCGAAACGGGTCAAGCCCGTCATGCGTGCGGCGGGTAGGTCGGAGTAGTTGAGGTACCACAGGTTGCTGATGTAAAGCCCGGTGCCCAGCCGTTCGAGGATCTGCGCGCTGGGCAAACTGCCCGGCGCCAGGCTGAGGGCGCAAGGCGACTCGTAGCTGTCGGCACCATTGGCCAGCAACCCGAATTCTGCCGCGCTGCGAGCGCTGACCAGCCGCTGCAAGGCTTTGCCGTGAGCGATCAGCGGCACGTCCAGGCGCGGCGAGCCCTCATCGGAGAAGGCCGGGCTGAGCGAGCCGCTGATCTGCTCGCTGAGGGTCACTTGTGGGTGCAGTTGCGCATCGCCGTTGTAGAGGCGCTGCAAGGCACTGTTGCCAGTAGCCAGGGCTTGGGCCGAGAAGCCACCCCAACAGAGCATACCGGCGATCTCGTCCATCGCCGCCGGCGCCAGGTAGGCGCGATAGCTCCCAGGTTCGAGGGTGATGGCGGGGCGCCCTAGAAAGCCCAACTGTTCCCGCGCCTGGCGCAGACGTGTGGTGAACGACTGCTCATTCCAATGTTGGCCGGCATAGTTGGCTTTCACCGCCTGGCCATTGCTGTGAAACAAGCTCCAGTCGAAGTTGAAGCTGTTGGCCTGGTGCCAGCCAAACGCCCCGAACGAGCTGGCAAAACCACGGTAGATCGGCCCTGCGGCATAGATGCCGACCAGGTCCAGGTCACTCGTTTGCTCTTCAAGCAGCGCCAGTAGCTGGTCGATGTCGGGCAGCGGCTGGTCCTGCTGGTCGAGCTTGTGCCAGGCACTGTCGTCCAGGCGCAGGTAGGGGTCGACGGCCAGCAGCGGCAAGGTCTGACGTAGCTGCTGCAACGCCTGGCCCAGGCGTTGCTGGTCGATTGCAGGGTCGCCACTGAGGGTCACCTGCTGCTCTGCCTGGCGCCCGTCACGGATCAGCCGTAACTGCGCGCTGGCCTGGCTCACCTCCCCGGCCTGGCGCACCTTGGCGTGATTGAAACGCACGAACTGCGACTGCTCGGCGCTGAAGCCGCAAGTGAAGTGCTCGCCTGTTTGCAGGGCCGCCTGCACGGAGGCGACCAAGGTCTGGAAAAGCGGTTTCATCAGGCATCACCTCCGAACACGTCGATCTGGCGGAACACGCAGGCGGGCGAGGCATGCCCGACCCTGACCACCTGGTTGGGTTCGCCTTTGCCACAGTTGGGCGTACCCAGCACCTGGAAGGTGCTGCGATCACCGACGGCCGCGAGATTACGCCAGAACTGCGCCGAGATGCCGCGGTAATTCGGGTTCTTGACCACGCCTTTGAGCTCGCCGTCTTTGATCAATTGGCCCCATTCGCAACCGAATTGGAATTTGTTGCGCGCATCGTCGATGGACCAGGAGCGGTTGGTGCGCATCAAGATGCCGGACTCGATGCCCTGCACCAGTTGTTCGAGGGATTGATCACCGGGCTCGATGTTGAGGTTGGCCATACGGTCGATCGGCGCACGGTTCCAGCCGCAGGCGCGGCTGTTGGCCACGCCGTCCAGGCCCGAACGAAATTGCGACAGCGCACCGCCCAGCGGGCGCAGCAGCAGGCCGTCGCGAATTAGGAACTGCTTACTGGCAGCGCTACCGTCATCATCGAAGCTGTAGCTGGCCAGCTCTTCGCCTATGGTGGGGTCGAAGGTCACGTTCAGCAGGCTGGAGCCGTATTGCAACTGGCCGAAGTCGCGGGATGTGACGAAGCTGGTGCCCGCGTAGTTGCGCTCATCGCCAAGGATCCTGTCCATTTCCAGTGGGTGGCCGATCGACTCATGGATTTGCAGCATCATCTGGTCGGGCATCAGCAGCAGGTCGCGCGGGCCACTGGGTGTGTTAGGCGCCAGCAGCAATTGCAGCGCCTGGTCGGCCACATGCCGACCAGCACCGACCAAACCACAGCGCTCGATGATCTCGAACCCGCCCTGTTGGCCGAAATTTTCGCGGCCCAGGCTGCGGCACTGACTGTCCTGTCCGTCGCTGGCGGTGACGCTCAAGCCTGGGAAAATGAAGCGCTGTGCATGGCGCAGCTGTGCGCCAGCCGAGTTCAGGTAGGTCTGTTCGACGACGCTTATGCCCAGGCTGGCCTGCCAGTCCACCAGGCGGCTGTCTTTCGGCACGCTGGCCGATTCGGCGGCCAGCAGGCCCAGGCAGTCGGCCAGATTGGGCACCGGCTGGTCGAAGTTGGGCGAAAGGTGGTCGTGACAGGCGCTGGTCACCGGTTGCTCGCGCAGATCGAGCAGGCTGTGCTTGGCGATCTGCCGTGCCAGTTTTTCAGCCTGTTCCAGTGCCTGTTGCAGGCCAGCTTGCGACAGATCTGCAGTGGCCGCGTAGGCCTCAACGCCATTGACCCGCACTGTCAGCATGGCGCCTTCGTCCTGGCTGAAATGCGGCGGTTCGGCCACATTGCGGCGCACCGAAAGCGCCTGATGCGCCTGTTTCACATGGCGTAGGGAAAACATTTCGGCGGTGCTGCGCAGCGCGGCAAAGCGCTGGCGCAGCAGGGCGCTGGAATCGAACATGTGCAAGCCTCCGTTTTCACGGTGGCTCCCCCTAGAACCACCCTTCTTGCATGGTAAGACACGTGTCGTCGCGCGCCTCGAGCAATGCCAGCTCATTATGGCAGCCAGGAATTTCCCAAGTCAGGAAATAACGTGCGGCTTGCAGCTTACCCTGGTAGAAGTCGCGGTCGGCAGCTGTACCGTTGAGCAGGCCAAGTTCGGCATGAATGGCCTGTTCCAGCCAGCGCCAGCCGACCACGCAGTGGCCGAATACCTTCAGGTACAGAGCGGAGTTGGCCAAGGCGCTGGCAACCTTGGATTGGGCAAGATCGCCAAGCAGGGATAGCGTCACCGCCTGCAGGCGGTTGACCAAGTGCTCCAGGGGCTGGCGCATCGCGTCCAGGTTGGCGTGATGGCTGGCCCGTTCAGCCGTTGCAGCGATCTGGCGGATCAGTTGCTTGAGCCCAGCGCCGTTGTTCTGCGCAAGCTTGCGCCCTAGCAAGTCCAGGGACTGGATGCCCTCGGTACCTTCGTGGATCGGGTTCAGGCGGTTGTCGCGGTAGTACTGCTCTACGGGGTACTCGCGGGTGTAGCCGTGGCCGCCGAGTATCTGGATGGCCAGTTCGTTGGCTTTGAGGCAAAAGGTCGAAGGCCAGGATTTCACGATAGGGGTCAGCAGGTCGAGTAACTGCTGAGCCTGGTCGCGCTGAAGCTGATCTTGGGTCGTGTGGGTATCGTCGTATAGCCGCGCAGCGTACAGGCCAAGGTCGAAGGCGCCTTCGACATAAGCTTTCTGCGTCAGCAACATGCGCTTGACGTCGGTGTGGCTGATGATTGGCACGGCTGGGCTGTGCGGGTCTTTGTTGTCCGGCATACGGCCCTGTGGACGCTGACGGGCGTACTCCAAGGAATACAGGTAGCCGGCGTAGCCGAGCATCACCGCACCCATGCCGACGCCGATGCGCGCCTCGTTCATCATCTGGAACATGCACGCCAGTCCCTGGTGGGGCTGGCCGACCAGATACCCAACGCACTGGCCTTGGTCACCGAAGTTCAGTGCGGTGGAGGTGGTGCCGCGCCAGCCCATCTTGTGGAACAACCCCGCCAGCGACACATCGTTGCGCGAGCCACGGCTGCCATCGTCGTTGACCAGGTACTTGGGCACGATGAACAGCGAAATGCCCTTAACGCCGGGCGGTGCATCCGGCAGCTTTGCCAGCACCATGTGCACGATGTTTTCCGACAGCTCGTGGTCGCCGCCGGAGATGAAGATCTTGTTGCCCTTGAGTCGGTAAGTGCCTTCGCCGGCGGGTTCGGCGCGGGTGCGGATATCGGCCAGCGAAGAGCCTGCGTGGGGTTCGGTCAGGGCCATGGTGCCGAAGTAGCGGCCTTCGATCATCGGTTGCAGGTACAGACGCTTTTGTTCGTCGTTGCCGAAGCTCTCGATGAGGTTGGCTGCGCCCATGGTCAGGAACGGGTAGGCCGTGGTGCCGGCGTTGGCTGCCTGGAAGTGGGCGAAGCAGGCCTGCGAGACCAGGCTGGGCAGTTGCATCCCGCCCGCGTCGTAGTCGCGATTGGCGTTGAGGAAGCCGGCTTCGAGGAAGGCGTCGACGGCGGGCTTTACCTCGGGGATCAGCTCGGCGCGGCCGTTGATGTAGCGCGGCTCGTTCTCGTCGGCCTTGCGGTTGTGCGGGGCGAAGAGTTTTTCGGCGATGGTGCGGGCGGTGGCCAGGGCCGCGTCGAAGGTTTCGCGGCTGTGCTCGGCGAAACGCGGGCGTTGGGCCAGGGCTTGGGCGTCGAGCACTTCGTAGAGTTCGAAGGCCAAGTTGCGGGAACTGAGCAGGGTCTCGGGCATGGCAGCGGTCCTTGAGCGGGCATGTGCCGAGTCTAAGCGGTGGTACTGGAAGGGGGGAGGTTAATAGGTTTGGGTGATATGGGTTTAGAACGGGTGAGGGTGGGCTGGTGCTTGCCTTGATTGTTTCGTTGCCGGTGAGATCGAGCGCCGCCCGCGCGGCGCATCGCGAGCTGCGCTCGCTCCTACGTTTGTTTCGGGCCAGTAACGCCTGTGACAGGCGCGCGCGACCGCCTTGTGGGTACGACGCGATATCTTGCCAAGATCTTACCGTCGGCAACCATCTCAAGACATACGCCCATGAAAAAGGAGAATGCCGGTAAGGCTCGCAAGCTTCCACGAAATGCAGGGGGTGCTTACGCATCTTGCGGAAAGCTCCTACAACCATAGCAATGAAAAAAGAGGTAGATGTCGTTCTTTGCTAGTGAGGAAGTTTTGTGGATAGAGTTTGCCATTGGCGCAATGTTTGGAAAGAAGAAATTTCCAGGGTCGAAGATCCTTTCTTTGCCCAGTCCGTCGTCCGAGACGCACTGCGCAGAAGTATTCATCTGCGCGGGTTGGGTGAATTTATTGGTGCTTGTAATTTGCCTGTGGGGCGAGCATTGCTCGGCGATGAAATAGAGCGAGCTTTGACATTGGTGCGTGAGGGAAAATGGTTTGTTGTTCGCGAGCATGTACGCTCTCCGATTGATGTGTCGTGTTATCCCACATTGAGGTGGGCGCCATCAAAAATGGATCATCACCTGTATGGAAGTGCATATGCACAGGCGGAAGGGCCTGGTAAGTGGAGCACTTTTAGCATTGATTTAGACTCGCTCTGGTCCAGTGTTGCCTTCGCGGCAAACTTTTTAACCTCACGCGGAGATGAAGGACGTCTTTTCGCAAGCGAAGGCAGAGACTATGCCAATACTAGGCGTGTTGTGAGTCAGAGGTGGATGCCGCTAAAAGACAGCGAACGTGATTTTGCCAGGTTGTCAGCATTGCATCGCTATGGGGCTGTGCGGAAAATAACGCAATATTTTGTCGAGGCTAGTGACGAGTGGGCGATAACTGGCCAATCTTGGCATTGGCGCCCTGTAGTGGCCGATGAGGTATACGAGTTTCGGGAAGGTGCACATTGACTGATTCAAGCGTTAGGCTGCGGCATTTCTTATATCTGTTCTGGGCCGGCATGGATGCGTTTTACATTTGTTTGTATTGTCTGCGTAGCGCTGCCCGTGGAGATGTGCCGTTCTGGTCGGACTTTGAAAGTGGCCTTGAAGTGATACGTAGTTGGGGTGGACCGGAAGTTTTGATCTGGGCTGGCTTGGTTTTACAGGGGTCGGTGGTCGTCTCGTGTATCGGAATTTACGCAGGTAAAAAGTGGGCTGTGTACTTGGCGATGCTGCAAATACCATTTAGATATTTTTTTATTGTTCCATCTGTTTCAATAGTCTTGGTTCTGCCGATGATTATTGCTGAAATCAATAATTGGATATGGGGGGCGGCGCTCGATCTCGCAGGCGCAGAAAAACTCAAGACGAAAAAAAAGGAGAGCCGAAGCTCTCCTCGTTCATCAATAACCCCAGCCGTCAGCCAATGGTCATCAAACTGGCGTTACCGCCTGCCGCCGCTGTATTCACACTCACCGCTCGCTCGATCACCAGGCGCTCCAGGGCAATCTGGTGGTCGCCACTGGACAGCCCATGCACACCCACGATCGCCCCGGCACGCTTGGCCACTTGCTGGCACACGCCGCGCAGTTGGTCCGAGTCGCCGTGGTGGATGACAGCGTCGAATGCCACTTCATCCTTGCTCCAGTCGCTCACCAGCTTGACCTTGGCCTGCAGCTCCTTCGGCAGGCGGCCGCGCAGGGCCTTGCCTGGCTCGCCGTCCACCCATACCGCCGAGCTGCCCACAGCCAGCACGGCAGCCAACTGCGCCAGCAGGTCGGCCTCGTTGTCTGCCAGGCACAGCACATGTTCGCGCGGCAGGATGGTGTAGCTGTTGCGCTCGCCGGTAGGGCCTGGCAAGAGACGGGCGATACCGCTCTGCGATTGGCTGGCGAACTGTTCGCACAGCGTAGCCAGGTCAGCGTTTTGGTTGCTCTGCGCCCATGCCTTCAGGCTGTGCAGCGGCTTGACCAACTGCTCGTGCAAGGCGCGGTCTGGCTGGCCTTGGCCATCGGCCTGCTGGAAATGCCGGCCAACCGCGTCGGCCGGGCGGGTCGACAGCAGGCGGTACAGGTACAGCGGGCCGCCGGCTTTCGGGCCGGTGCCGGACAGGCCTTCGCCACCGAAGGGCTGCACGCCGACCACGGCGCCAACGATGTTGCGGTTGACGTACATGTTGCCGGCATTGGCAGTCTCAACCACCTTGGCGATGGTTTCGTCGATGCGGGTATGAACACCGAGGGTCAGGCCATAGCCGGATGCGTTGATCTGCTCGATCAGTTGATCGAGGTTGCGGCGGTTGTAACGCACCACGTGCAGGACAGGGCCGAAGATTTCACGCTTGAGCTCATCGAAGCTTTCCAATTCGATCAGGGTCGGCATCACGAAGGTGCCGCGTTTGATTTCGGCAGCATCGGCGATCGCCACCTGATATACCGCGCGGCCTTTATCGCGCATGCCTTGGATGTGCTTCTCGATACCAGCCTTGGCTTCGGCGTCGATTACCGGGCCAATGTCCACGGCCAGGCGGTCTGGGCAACCCAGACGGCTCTCGGCCATGGCGCCCTTGAGCATTTCGATCACGCGGTCGGCGGAGTCTTCCTGCAGGCACAGCACCCGCAGCGCCGAGCAGCGCTGGCCGGCGCTGTCGAAGGCCGAAGACACCACGTCGATCACCACCTGTTCGGTCAGCGCCGACGAGTCGACGATCATCGCGTTCTGGCCACCGGTTTCGGCAATCAGCGGGATCGGACGGCCTTGGTTGTCCAGGCGGCCGGCAACATTGCGCTGCAGCAGCCGGGCCACTTCGGTGGAGCCGGTGAACATCACACCTTTGACGCGCTCGTCACCGACCAGGCCGGCACCGACGGTTTCGCCACGCCCTGGGAGCAATTGCAGCACGCCTTCCGGGATGCCTGCCTCGAGCAGCAGGCGCACAGCCTGGGCGGCGATCAGCGGAGTCTGCTCGGCAGGCTTGGCCAGTACCGGGTTGCCGGCAGCCAATGCTGCAGCCACTTGGCCGGTGAAGATGGCCAGTGGGAAGTTCCACGGGCTGATGCACACCACCGGGCCCAGCGGGCGGTGGGCGTCGTTGCTGAAGTCATTACGGGCCTGCACCGCGTAGTAGCGCAGGAAATCTACGGCTTCACGCACTTCGGCGATGGCGTTGGCGAACGTTTTGCCCGCTTCGCGGATGAGCAGGCCCATCAACGGCTGTATTTCAGCCTCCATCAGGTCGGCAGTGCGCTCCAAGATGGCTGCGCGCTCGGCCGGGGGCGTGGCCTGCCAAATCGGCGCGGCGTTCAGTGCGCACTGGATGGCATTGTCGACGTCGGCGACGGTGGCTTCCTGCACGTGGCCCACCACGTCGCGGTGGTCTGCAGGGTTCAACACGGCGACGGCAGCTGTTTCGCTGGCGGCGCAGGCCAGCATCGGAGTGGCTTTCCAGTCGTTCTGAGCGGTGGCCAGCATGGCGCAGGACAGCGATGCCAGGCGATGTTCGTTGGCCATGTCGATGCCGGCGGAGTTGGCGCGGTCGGTGCCGTAGAGCTCGCGCGGCAGCGCAATGCGCGGGTGCGGCAGGCCGATGCCGCCCTCCTGAGTCCCCATGCGCTCGATGCTGGCAACTGGGTCGGCGACCAATTCCTGGATGGAGATGGAATGGTCGGCGATGCGGTTGACGAACGAGGTGTTGGCGCCGTTTTCCAGCAGGCGACGAACCAGGTAGGCCAGCAGGGTTTCGTGGGTGCCGACCGGTGCGTATACCCGGCAAGGGCGGTTCAGCTTGCCATCTGCCACCTTGCCTACAACTTGCTCGTAGAGGGGCTCACCCATGCCGTGCAAGCACTGGAACTCATATTGGCCTGGGTAGTAGTTCTGCCCAGCGATATGGTAGATCGCCGATAGGGTATGGGCGTTGTGGGTCGCGAACTGTGGGTAGATCGCTTCCGGCACGGCCAGCAGCTTGCGAGCGCAGGCGACGTAAGAAACGTCGGTGTACACCTTGCGGGTGTAGACCGGGTAGCCTTCCAGGCCTTCGACCTGTGCACGCTTGATTTCGCTGTCCCAGTACGCGCCTTTTACCAGGCGGATCATCAGGCGATGACGGCTGCGCTTGGCCAGGTCGATGACGTAGTCGATCACATACGGGCAGCGCTTCTGGTAAGCCTGGATCACGAAGCCGATACCATTCCAGCCTGCCAGGCTTGGCTCGAAGCACAGGCGCTCGAGCAGGTCCAGGGACAGCTCCAGGCGGTCGGCTTCTTCGGCGTCGATGTTAAGGCCAATGTCGTATTGCTTGGCCAGCAGGGTCAGCGACAGCAGGCGTGGGTACAACTCTTCCATCACGCGCTCGTACTGGGCGCGGCTGTAGCGCGGGTGCAGTGCCGAAAGCTTGATGGAGATGCCTGGGCCTTCATAGATGCCGCGGCCATGGGACGCTTTGCCGATCGAATGGATCGCCTGCTCATAAGAGGCCAGATATTTCTGCGCGTCGTGCTCGGTCAGTGCGGCTTCGCCAAGCATGTCGTAGGAGTAGCGGAAGCCCTTGGCCTCGAAGCGGCTGGCATTGGCCAGGGCTTCGGCGATGGTTTCACCGGTGACGAACTGCTCGCCCATCAGGCGCATCGCCATGTCGACACCCTTACGGATCATCGGCTCGCCACTTTTACCGATGATGCGCGTCAGCGAGGAGCTCAGGCCCGTTTCGTTGTGGGTGGAAACCAGTTTGCCGGTCAGCAGCAGGCCCCAGGTGGCGGCGTTGACGAATAGCGACGGGCTGTTGCCCAGGTGTGGCTGCCAGTTGCCGTTACTGATCTTGTCGCGAATAAGGGCGTCGCGGGTGCCCTTGTCAGGGATGCGCAGCAGCGCCTCGGCCAGGCACATCAGCGCCACGCCTTCCTGAGACGACAGCGAGAACTCTTGCAGCAGGCCCTGGACGATGCCAGCACGGCCGCCAGCGCTCTTCTGATTGCGCAGTTTCTCGGCAATGCTTGCGGCCAGCTTGTTGGTCGCTTCCGCCTGTGCAGTGCTCAGGCGCGCCTGCTCAAGAAGCATCGGCACCACCTCCTGCTCAGGGCGGCGATAAGCGGCGGTGATCGCCGAGCGCAATACCGACTGCGGCAGAATGCTTTCGGCAAATTCGAGGAAGCACTGGTGGGCGTGGTCTGGCTGGACTTCCCCGGCATCGTCAACCAAGCTGTTTGCATGGCCGTTCAGCTCGGTCAAAGTGGCACCACCCTCTAGCTTCTCCAGATAATTGAAGATCGCTTGCTTGATCAACCAATGCGGCGTGCGATCGATCGATTGCGCAGCTGCTTTGAGTCGTTCACGGGTCGGGTCATCGAGTTTGACCCCAAGGGTGGTCGTCGCCAATTTCTTATCCTCATTATTGCCACGGCTGTGGCTTAAGCTGGCATCAAGATTATCTGTAGGAGATTTCGGGTGCAACCAGGTGCAACCCGTTTTTTCACAAGAAAAGGTGCAACTCGTCTGAGGCGATTTCCTACCGTGTGAAAAGAATCCTTTATGGTGCGTTTTCTTCTATGTAGGCGCTCTTTTGCTCCAAAAAGAAGCAAGAAACAGGATTTTTCCTAAAGGGTACGGCCGGGTGCAACTGTCAAATGAAAAAGGGTTGCACCGGGTTTGCGTTGTTGCATAGGATTCGCGGCCTGGGTGCAACCGACTTCGCGAAGGTTGCGCATGACATAAAAACAAACGCCAGGGCACACGCATGGGCAATCCACTAACGATCACTTTCGTGGTCTATATCGCGGTTATGGTACTGATCGGTTTCGCCGCTTATCGGTCCACAAAGAACCTTTCCGATTACATTCTTGGCGGACGCAGCCTGGGCAGTGTGGTTACCGCACTCTCGGCCGGCGCTTCCGACATGAGCGGTTGGCTGCTGATGGGCCTGCCGGGTGCCATCTACTTCGCCGGCCTTTCCGAGGCCTGGATTGCCATCGGCCTGACCGTTGGTGCCTACCTGAACTGGTTGTTCGTCGCCGGCCGTCTGCGCGTGCAGACCGAGCACAATGGTGATGCGCTGACCCTACCGGATTACTTCTCCAGCCGGTTTGAAGATGCCAGTGGCTTGCTGCGGATCATCTCGGCCATCGTGATTCTGGTGTTCTTCACCATTTACTGTGCTTCTGGCATCGTTGCTGGCGCTCGTCTGTTCGAGAGCACTTTCGGCATGTCGTACGAAACCGCTCTGTGGGCAGGGGCCGCAGCCACCATCGCCTATACCTTCATCGGTGGTTTCCTTGCAGTAAGCTGGACCGACACCGTGCAGGCATCGTTGATGATCTTTGCGTTGATCCTCACTCCGGTGATCGTGCTGATCTCTACCGGTGGTTTCGATACCACCTTCATGGCCATCGAAGCACAGAACCCGGCCAACTTCGATATGTTCAAAGGCGCCACCTTCATCGGCATCATCTCGCTGTTGGGCTGGGGTCTGGGCTACTTTGGCCAACCGCACATCCTGGCGCGTTTCATGGCTGCCGACTCGGTGAAATCCATCGCCAAGGCTCGCCGTATCTCCATGACCTGGATGATCCTTTGCCTGGCTGGCACCTGCGCCGTGGGCTTCTTCGGTATCGCCTACTTCTCTGCCCATCCAGACCAGGCAGGCCCGGTCACCGAAAACCATGAGCGGGTGTTCATCGAACTTGCCAAAATCCTGTTCAACCCATGGATCGCTGGTGTGCTGCTGTCGGCCATCCTGGCGGCGGTGATGAGTACCCTCAGCTGCCAGTTGCTGGTTTGCTCCAGTGCATTGACCGAGGACTTCTACAAAGCCTTCCTGCGCAAGGGTGCATCCCAGCGTGAGCTGGTCTGGGTAGGCCGCTTCATGGTGCTCGCCGTTGCTCTGATCGCCATCGCCATGGCTGCTAACCCGGAAAACCGCGTGCTGGGTCTGGTTGCATACGCTTGGGCCGGCTTCGGCGCAGCGTTCGGCCCAGTGGTACTGATCTCGGTCCTGTGGAAAGGTATGACTCGAAACGGTGCGCTGGCAGGTATCGTGGTTGGCGCGCTGACCGTGATCCTGTGGAAGAATTTCGACACCCTAGGCCTCTACGAAATCATCCCGGGCTTCCTGTTCGCCAGTATCGCTATCGTTGTGGTGAGCAAGCTGGGTAGTCCTTCGAAAGCCATGGCTGCGCGTTTCGCAGCAGCGGATGCTGCGTACCACGCCGAGAAGTGATGTGATTGCAGCCGGCGGCAGTCAATGCCGTCGGCTGCTTTAGAGTGCTCAGTTGGCAACGGTGAACTTGCACAGTGTTGCTTCGAACGCCTTTTCCTCGCGAGGGCGGATCAATGCCCTGTATTCGCCGGGCTCACAGCCCTGCAGGGTCAGTTGCCAGGTGGTGTCGCCGGAGCTGGAGACCACTCGGTTTTCGATGACGTTGCCTGGCCTGGTCAGTTCCACGACTGCTGTGTACGGGGCATTGGTGATACCCAGTACACCGTGGAGTTTAACTTCAGTGCCACTCACGTCTGCTTTGATGGAGGCTTTCATTTCAGGTACTCCTGGTTGGTAGGAGGCTTGAGTATCAGCAGCGCTGGTCGGCGGTCGGAGCTGGAATTGGGTCCCGGTCAGGACGGGGAGCACCTGACGCCGTCACCGTGAACGGGTAAACTTGCCGTCCGCGCAGGAGTTGCCATGAACTATCGTCACGCCTTCCACGCCGGCAATCACGCCGACGTTCTCAAGCACATCGTGCTGACCCGCCTCATCGCCCTGATGTCGCGCAAAGAACAACCGTTCGCCTACATCGATACCCACGCCGGCCTCGGCCTTTACGATTTGCAAGGTGATCAAGCGACCCGCACCGGCGAGTACCTTGAAGGGGTGGCTCGCCTATGGGGCCGTGATGATCTGCCGGCCATGGCGACGGACTACTTGCGCATCATCAAGCGCCTCAACGCCGATGGCCAGTTGCGCTACTACCCAGGGTCGCCCGAGTTGGCTCGGCGGCTGATGCGCCAGCAGGACCGGGCGCTACTCAACGAAAAGCACCCCGAAGATGGGCCGCTGCTCAAAGAGAACATGAAAAAGGACCCGCGCGTGGTGGTGCACCTGGGCGAGGGCTGGCATGTGCCACGGGCGCTGCTACCGGTGCAGGAAAAGCGCGCGATCATGTTGATCGACCCGCCATTCGAGCAGGCTGACGAGCTCAAACGCTGCACCACTGCGATGAAAGAGGCGATTGGCCGCATGCGCCAGACCGTCGCGGCTATCTGGTACCCGATCAAGGATCAGCGCTCGCTGACCCGCTTCTATCAGGACTTGACCAGCACCGGCGCGCCCAAGCTGCTGCGGGTGGAGCTGTACGTGCACCATCAGGACAGCCCCCAGGGCCTCAATGGCTCGGGCCTGGCCATCGCCAACCCGCCTTGGGGGCTCGAGCAAGAGCTGAGCGAGCTGCTGCCCTGGCTGGCCAAAGAGCTGGCGCAGACTGCCGGTAGCTGGCGCATGGACTGGCTGATCGCCGAATAATCCGGCACTTGGCCAGCAAGCTCGCCTTGCGGCGCCTGCCGCCCAGGGCCAGCCTGCTGGCGCAGGTTATGCAGTGTCTCGCGCATTGTTTGCGTTATAATCTCGCCCTTTAGCCGCCACCCGCCCATGAGGCCGCTGGCGCATCTCTACCGAATGAAGAGGCTAATCCCTTGGCATTGACGATTCTTGGCCTGTCCGGCGCCCTTAGCCATGACCCTTCCGCGGCCTTGTACATTGACGGCAAGCTGGTTGCCGCCGCCGAAGAAGAGCGCTTCGTGCGTGACAAACATGCGAAGAACCGCATGCCCTACGAGTCGGCGAAATTCTGCCTGGAGCAAGCCGGCATCAAACCGTCCGACGTCGATGTGGTAGCCATCCCCTTCGCTCCCATCAGCCTGTTCGGCAAGGCGCGTTGGCACTACGCCAAGCGCTACTGGTACGCCCCGGATCGCGCCCTGGACGCCATTTTGATGGGCAACCGCCGCTACAAGCGCTACCGCAAGAAGATCGTCTGGTGCCTGGAGCAGCTGGGCTTCGACCCGAAAAAGGTCAAGATCGAACCGGTCGAGCACCACCTGGCCCACGCTTCCAGCGCCTACCACTGCTCGGGCTTCAAGGAAAAGACCGCAATCCTTGGCATCGATGGCAAGGGTGAGTACGCCACCACCTTCTTCGGCTACGGCGAAAACGGCAAGATCCACAAGATCAAGGAATTCTTCGACCCGGACTCGCTGGGTGGCCTGTACGGCGCGATCACCGAATTCCTTGGCTTCGAAATGCTCGACGGCGAATTCAAGGTGATGGGCATGGCGCCGTACGGCGATGCCAGCAAGTACGACTTCTCACGTCTGGCCAGCTTCGAAAACGGCGAATTGGTGATCAATACCGATTACGCCAACGTCATCGGCTTGCGCCGCCATAAAGAGAAGGGCAAAGGCTTCTACTTCTCGCCCAAGCTGATCGAGTGGCTAGGCCCCAAGCGCGAAGGCGACATCGCCGACGAGCCGTACATCCACTACGCGGCCAGCATGCAGGCGCTGTTCGAAAAGATCGCCCTGCAGATGATCGATCACTACCTGGGCGATACCTTGCGTGAAACCGGCAAGCTGGCCTTCGCTGGCGGCTGCGCGCTGAACGTCAAGCTCAACCAGAAGATCATCGCTCGTTCCGACGTCAAGGAGCTGTTCGTCCAGCCGGCTTCCGGCGATGCCGGCACCGCTGTGGGTGCGGCGGCTTACGTATCCCACGCCCGCGGTGTGCCGGTCGAGAAGATGGAGCATGTCTACCTCGGCCCTTCGTACTCCAACGAAGACGTGATCGCCGCCTGCGCTCGCCACCCGAACGCGCCAAAATGGCGCAAGCTCGATGACATGCCCCAGCGTATCGCCAAGATCATGGTCGATGGCAACCCGGTGGCTTGGTTCCAGGGCCGCATGGAGTTTGGCCCGCGGGCCTTGGGTGGTCGTTCGATCATTGGTTGCCCGAGCGTGCCGGGCGTAGCCGATCGCATCAACGAGCAGATCAAGTTCCGCGAGCGCTGGAGACCGTTCTGCCCGTCGATGCTCGACACCGTCGCACCGCAGATGATCAAGGTCGACCATCCAGCGCCGTTCATGACTTTCACTTTCGAAGTGGCTGAAGAGTGGAAGACCCGTGTACCGGAAGTGGTCCACGAAGACGGTACTTCCCGCGCCCAGGTGCTCAAGCGCGAATACAACCCGCGCTATTACGACATGATGAAGGCCCTGGAAGACCTCACCGGCAATGGCGTATCGCTGAACACATCGCTCAATCGCCGTGGCGAGCCGATGATCTGCTCGCCGACCGATGCGCTGAACATGTTCTTCGGGTCTGACCTGCAGTACTTGATCATGGAAGACATCCTGGTCGTCAAGGACGGCGCAGCCGCCTATGACCAGCCGCTCTGAAGCGCGGGTCCTGCAGTTCTGCCATGGCTACGACGGGCCGTTTCTAGACTGTGCCCGTCAGTACGCCAGCCTGTTCCAGGGCAGCGGCTACAAGGTCACCACCGTGTTCCTCACCGGCGCTGCCGACCCGCAGGTTGCTGCGGGCTGCGCGTCGGACGAAGTGTTGTTTCTCGAATTCAGCTCCAAAGCCATACGTGGCCTGAAGCTCGGAGCGATTGGGGCACTGCGGCGCATCGCCGCCGAGCGCAATTTCAGCTTTTGCATCGCCCACCGTTTCAAGCCCATCTATGTAGCGCTGCTGGCTACGAGCTTGCCGGTGATCGGTGTGCACCATGCCTTCGGTGACTATCAGCGCAAGGGGCGACGCTTTTTTGCCAACCTGTTCAGCAAGCGCCTGAGCCTGCTTGGCGTATCGGATGCGGTGCGTGACGACATGCGGCGTTGCCTGGCGAAGTGGCCGGCTCAGCGTATCCAGACGCTCTACAATCGTATCGATATCGACGCCCTGCAAGCAGCCCTCGTACCTCGTGCCGAGGCCCGCGCGGCGTTGGGCCTGGACGCCCAGGCTTGGGTGGTCGGCAATGTCGGGCGCCTGCACCCCGACAAGGATCAGGCGACCTTGCTACGTGGCTTTGCCCAGGCGCTGCCGGGCCTGCCAGCTGGCGCGCGGCTGGCCATTCTCGGCAAGGGCCGGCTGGAGGCTGAGCTCAAGGCGCAGGCTGCCGAGCTGGGTATTGCGGGGCAGGTGGACTTTCTTGGCCAGATACCCGATGCGCGCCGTTATTTCCAGGCCTTTGACGTATTCGCCCTGAGCTCCGACCACGAGCCGTTCGGTATGGTCCTGCTCGAAGCGATGGCGGCCGGGGTGCCGGTATTGGCTACGGCTTGTGGCGGCGCGCGCGAAGTGGTCGAAGGTGTTGGCGTGCTGTTCCCGTTGGGCGATGCCGCGCAGCTGGCGCAGGCGTTGCAGCACATGGGGGGGCTGGATGACCAGCAACTGCAGGCCTGCGCTGGTCATATGCTGCAGCGTTTGCGCGAACGGTTTTCTGACCAGGCAGTGCGTGAGGCGTTCTGGCAGTTGCCTCAGGTTCGTGCAGTGGTGGGGAAGGCTTGATGTTCAATCATGTTCAAGCCTTGCGCGAGCGCGGCTGGCAAGTCATCGATGCGGCCAGCTACGCCCAGGCCTGGGCGCGTTTTGGCGGCAGCGTGGCGACACACCCTCTGGTGGTCGAGCAACTGGCAGGCCTGGCGCAAATCCCCGTGCGCTACCTGGGTTGGTACCAGGCTGGCGCGCTGAGCGCCGCCATCCCGACTTGGGGCCGTCACTTGGCATTGTCCAAGGACGTGCTCAAGCGCACCGGCAAAAAGGCCCTGTTCGACCTCGGCAACGCCGAGATCATCCTGCCGGCAGCTGCTGATGCCGGTGCGCCATTGCGCCACAGCGCCCGTTACCTGTCGGAACTGAACCAGGGCCGATTCACGGGCCTGAAGGTGCAGAAGGAGCAGTTGGCGATGGCGCGCACCCCGGAAGAGCTGTCCAAGAAATTTCGCTACAACCAACGTCGCGAATTGCGTCTGCTGGAAGAAGCGGGCGGTGTGGTGCGCCCGATCAGCGAATTCAGCGCGCAGCAGGTCGCTGCCATGTACTGCGACTTGTTCGCGCGTCGCTGGGGTTTTCCGGCCACCGGCGCCGAGCATATGGCCCAGGTGCTGGAGCGCCTGCGCGAACTGCTGATCGGCTCGGTGTTGATGCTGGATGACAAGCCGATCGCGATCCAGTTGGTGTACCGCGTCGAGGCGCCCGAGTGGATCAGTGTCGAGTACGTCAATGGCGGTGTCGACCCGCAGACCAAGGCCTTCAGCCCAGGTAGCGTATTGAGCTTCCTCAATACTCAGGCAGCCTGGGAGGATGCTCGTGCACGCAACAAGCCCCTGCGCTTCTCGTTCGGTCGGGCCGACCGCGAGTACAAAGAGCGTTGGTGCAACCCCGTACCGGTATTGCACACGTGAGCCGCAAGCAGCAGTTGCTCAAGCGCCATCGGCGCAACAAGCGTCTGGGGCTGCTCGCCTGCCTGGTACTGCTGGTAGCGCTGGGTTTTTTCACCTGGTGGTGGCTACCGCTACTGCTGTTGCCGCTGCTGTGGGCCGCTCACGAAGCCTGGTTCGCCGACCACCTGTTCTACGCGCCGAGCGAGGACTACGCCTACCGTTTCGGTGAGCTGAGCCATGAAGCACCCGTGATGCTGAGCGATGGCCTGCTCAAGGTGGGCGAGGCATTGCAAGGCGACGAAACCCTGATACTCGAGGCGCGGGTGAAAAGCGGCTGGCTGGGGCGCTTGCTCGATCCGTACGTCGTGATGCGCGGCGGCGAGCTGGGCGATCGGCAAACTTTCGAGCGCGGTGTGGATGGCGTGCGCTATCTGAACCTGACCGGTTTGGCCGAGCCGTTGCAGGCTGGCACGCTACACGTGGTTGGCAAATATTGCCGGTTGCTGGGTCAGCCGCGCCTGTGGATAACCCCTAGTGTCGAGTTGCAGCGCCGTCGGGTCATGGTGATCGCGCCCCACGCCGACGATGCCGAGCTGGCTGCCTATGGTGTGTACAGTCAAGCCGATGAAACCTGGGTGGTCACCTTGACCGCCGGCGAGATCGAGGCTGAGCACTATCAGCAAATGGGGCTGGGTGAAGTGGAAGCGGCCCGCTTGAAAGGGCGCCTGCGCGCTTGGGACAGCATTGCCGTGCCACGTTGGGCGGGCGTGCCTGAATCGCGCTGCGTGCAACTGGGCTATTTCTGCTTGCAGTTGCCCGCCATGCAGGCTGCCCCTGATCAGCCTGCTGCGTCGCGCGAAGCGGACATGGCCGATGTCCGTCCGTTTCGCCAGTTCAATTCATTTCCTTTGCCGGCCGACAGCAATGGCGCGCCAACCTGGCACAACCTGCTGGCCGACCTGCGCGCGTTGCTGGAGCTGGCTAAGCCCCAGGTGTTGGTGATGCCGCATCCTCAACTCGACCCACATCCGGATCATGTGTGTGCCCAGGCGGCCGTCATGCAGGCGCTTGAGGGGCTGGCCTGGCAGCCACAGACCCTGCTCTGCTACGCCAACCACCTGCATGACAACGACCGCTGGCCCATGGGTGACAGCGGGGATGGCATCGCTTTACCGCCGCAATTTGACGCAGACCAGGCATGGGCACCATGCGCCGTGCTACTGGATACCGCCACCCAGCGTGACAAGGCCATGGCCTTGGGCATGATGCATGACTTGCAGCCGCGGCTGCCGTTCAAGCGCCGCCTGCGCCGCTGGCTGCAGCGTTGGCTAGCCGGGCGCCGAGCTTCGCCTTACGGGGAAAATGAATTCTTCCGTAAGGCAGTTCGTCGGCATGAGTTGTTCTGGCGGCGAGAGCTGTAAAGTTGACCGAGATGGCGCAAAGCGCCCAAGGAAAGCAATGAAAGTTCTATTTCTGGTACAGAAAGAGCAGCGCGCGATCCTCGATCGTCTGTACGACGGCGTCGCAGCCAACTGCGACTGCGACCTGCGCTGGCTGACCAGTGAAGATCAGCGCAACTTGCGCCGTTATTTCAAGCGTGAAGTGCAGGTCGAGCGCTATGACCGCATTGTGTTCTTCCTGCGTTTCAAGCAGGAGATCCGCCAGGCAGCTTTCATCCGTACGGTGCCGAACCTGGTCATTCTCGAGCACGACGCCTATCAGAACTACATCCCGTGCAAGTACACCGGCAAGTTCAGTGCGCACTACCGCAAGCTGCCGTGGGCACGGGTGATCAGCTCTGGCTTCATGGTCAGTGAGCGGCTGCGTCAGGAGGGCTTCGATGCGGTCTTCGTACCCAAGGGTTACGACGAGCAGCTGCTCGCCGACCAAGGCCGCGAGCGCGATATCGAGTTGGCATTCGTCGGTAGTACCAACAGCGTCGCCTACAGCGGCCGCAAGGCGCTTCTGGACGAGTTGGGGCAGGTCGAACAGTTGGTGGTGACTCGCACCAAGTCAGGTGAAGACTACTGTAACACCTTGAATCGTATTCGATTCTTCGTCAGTGCCGATGTCGGCATGGGCGAGTATATGATCAAGAACTTTGAAGCCATGGCCTGTGGCTGCGTGCTGCTGGCGTATGACCAGGGCGAGGACGAGAACCGGGCACTGGGCCTGCAAGACATGCACAACGTCGTTTTCTATCGCGACATTCCGACGCTGCAAGCCAAGCTGCGCGTATTGCGCGACGATCCTGAGCTGGCCCGGCAGATAGCCATTAACGGGCGCGAACTGGCTGTTTCACGCTTCAGTTTCGCCGCTGTCGGCCAGAGCATCGTCGAACACATGCGCCCGGCCTTGAGGCCCCACCCGCCGTTGTCTGCATGGCAGCGCCTGCGGCTCAACCTTGGCTTCTGAGCTGAACATTCCAGCCTATGCTGGAGGAACTAGTTTTCCAGGCATGCGATCATGTTCTGTCAAAGACGTTGCAGTCCCACTTGGCTTGCACGGGAGAGCGGCGCAATCTCCATGAAAATCCTCAATGTGATGTGGGCAGGCGGTTCGCCGTACCTGTCCATCCATAAAGTCCATCAACACGTGCTCTCGCACGCGGGTGCCGACGCACGTATCAGCCACTGGCTGCTGCTTGGCGGTGAGCTTTGCCACAGCGATCAAAACACCCGTGCTTGGCATATGCCGCAGCGTGCGCTCAAGGGCAAAAACCTATGGCGGCTGTTGCGGCCCTGGTTACGCCTGCGCTTGCGCAAGGCGTTGAAAGAGGCGGGGGCGCAGGTCATTCTGCTCGACGGTATAGGTGTTGCGCGGCTGGTGTTGCCGGTGCTCAAGCATATGCCCGAGGTGCGCGCAAAAGTGTTGTTCCACGGCATGACCCGTTTGACCCCCAGCGACGTGAGCCTGCTGAGCAGGCTGCCTGCCGAGCAAGTATGTGTTGCGGCTGTCTCGGACACCCTGGCGCGCGCGCTGCAGCGGGGTATTGGCCGCCCTGTACAGGCACTGCGCATGGCGTTCGACCCGCTGGCCTTTACCGCGTCACTGCTAGGCCGTGAGCAGGCGCGCCACGTGCTGGCATTGCCGGCAACCGAAGGTGTGTTGTTCGGTGCGGTGGGGCGGCTGGTGGAAAGCAAAGGCTTCGACATGCTTATCGAGGCCTTTGCCAGCGCCGTGGCCCAACAGCCGGGCATACAGTTGGCAATCGTCGGTGACGGGCCGCTGCGTGCCAGCCTGCAGGCACGCATCGACTCGCTGGGCCTGACCGCCACCGTGCATCTGTGCGGGCATCATGACGACCTGGAGCGCCTGTACCGGGCTTTCGACTGGCTGATGGTGCCTTCCCGCGCTGAAGGCCTGGGCCTGGTGGTGCAGGAAGCTGTGATAGCGGATGTACCGGTCGTGTGCACCGACTTGCCGGTATTTCGCGAGCAGTTGCAAGACTCGGCGCGCTACCTCCCGGTTGACGATACCCAGGCCTGGGCCCAGGAGATGGCGCGCTGCGATGCTGCCCGCGCGCTAGTTGTGGCTGGCCAGCAGCGCCGGGCGCTCGCGCCGGAGGTGGCGTGGCAGGCTTTCTGTGACGGTGCCCACAGCCTGCTGCGCGGCTGAGCTCAGCGCGCCAGCAAGGCCGCCTCGAAATCTGCGAGGGGGAAGCGATCGCCCAGGTTCTCTCGCTCGATGTAGCGCACCATGTGCTGAACATTGCGGCGGATCATGCGAGCAGAAAGCGGTGGGCGCAGGAAGCGCATGTCTGCCACGTCGATCAAGCCCAGGCGCTGGTCGGGGGTGACGACCACATTGCCCAGGTGCAGCGAGCGAAAATAGATGCCGCTGCGGTGTAGATGGCGAATCAGATCGATCAGCCTGGGCAGGTAGTGGTCCCAACTGAAGTCGTTTTCGCGCGACATCTGCAGCAGCGTCCGGCCTGGCAGTGGGCGATACAGCACGGCTGTTCTGCCCGGCACGTCGAGCTTGTGTTGGCTTATCACTTCAAGCGTCGGGATACCCAATTGCGCAAGGCGCACAGCGTTGTCGACGAAGCGCTGTGAGTAAGGCCGCAGCAGCGCAGATGAAATAAGTCGCTTACGACGAAATACCTTAAGGATATTACCATCGCCAAGCAGGTAGACTTTGGCGCCATGGCTGTCTGACTCCAATACCTGGGCGCCAAGAATCAGCTGATCGAAGTCGACCTGGGTGAGCCGAGAGCATTGCATGAGATAAGCCTTGTCGTTTGGGCAACAAAATGACCGGCAATAATGCCGAAAATAAAGCGTGAGCACCATCGATGGTGCGTGGATTCAACAGGGGTAAGGATGTTGTATCAACAAAGCTGGGCGCGCGCCTGGTTAGGCTTGGGGCTCATTTGGTTTTTCGGGGCGATAGCCTTGGCACCTTCCAACAAAGTCTACCAGCAAGGGCTTGTCGCATTCCTGTGGCTGCCCACCCTGCTGTTGGCATGGTCGGGGCGTGGCGTGCTGGCCGAGGCCTGGCGGCGGCAGCCGGCGCTCTGGGCGAGCGTGCTGGTGCTGATGGCCTGGTGCTGTTTGAGCCTTGCCTGGACAACGGCTCCCGACCCCTCACGGGAGGCCAAACGTCTGATATACATCCTGGTGTTCTTGTTGGCCTTCCCGCTGGTGGCGCAAGGTGGGCAAGACCGTATTCGCAACCTGCTGCAGCTGGGTTGCGGCTTGCTGGCAATCGCTGCGCTCGTTTCCATCGTGCATTTCTATGGCTTGCAGGCCCAGCCGCTGCAGGCCCGCCTGGCTGGTATCGGTGAAATCTCCCATCCAATTCTGGGGGCCTATGTGGTGGGTGCAGCGGCTGTGCTGCTGCTCTATCAGATGCCCCGTAAGCGTAGCTTGCAGCTCGGCTGGGTGCTTGCGTTGGCCTGCTTGGGTTGTTTCGTGATCATGAGCCAGAGCCGGGGTGCTGCTCTGGCGCTGCTCATTACCGTGCTGATCGCGCCGTTGTGGCTAAGAGACCGCCATAGTCGGGTGCTGGCGGTGGCGGCGGTGCTCGCCACGGCATTGGCGTTCTATGTGATGTACGATCTGATCACCCTCCGAGGCTCCTCCTACCGCCCGGAGATTTTCGAGCAGGCCGTCAGGATGATCGCCGAGCACCCTTGGACCGGCCTTGGGATTGGAGCGGCCTACGACGTGCAGGTGCCTGCTTTGGGCATGCGCTTCGACCATACTCACAACATGTTCACCCATGTGGCCGTTGAGCTGGGGCTGCCGGGGATGCTGCTGTGGATCTGCGTCTGGCTGTTCGCCCTGGGGGAGATCGTTCGCGCACGGCACATCCTGCTTGGCAAGATTCTGCTCGGCCTTTGGGTGTTCTCGACGTTGGCGATGCAATTCGACGCCGCCAGCCTTACCGCAACCCCCCGTGCGGAATGGTTCATCAGTTGGCTGACGGTAGGGCTGGTCATGTTGTTGCCATGGGTGCGTGCCGAAAATGACGCCTGTGGTAAAATTCGCGGTTCAACCTGAACAGCGAGCTCGATGATGGCCGAAACACCGCGACCGGCGGAGCATACTTCCAGCCTGAAGATCTACTTCCGGCTGCTGAGCTACGTGAAACCCTATATCGGCATTTTCCTGCTGAGTATCGTCGGTTTCGTGATTTTTGCTTCGACCCAGCCCATGTTGGCGGGGATTCTCAAATATTTCGTCGACGGGTTGAGCAACCCGCAGGCCGTGCTGTTCCCCAATGTCCCTTACCTTCGCGACCTGCAATTGCTGCAGGCCGTGCCGCTGCTGATCATTCTGATTGCCGCCTGGCAGGGTTTGGGTTCGTTTCTGGGTAACTACTTCCTGGCCAAGGTTTCCCTGAGCCTTGTGCATGATTTGCGGATACAGCTGTTCAATAAGCTGTTGGTGCTGCCCAACCGCTATTTCGACAATCACAATTCAGGTCACCTGATTTCGCGGATCACTTTCAACGTGACCATGGTGACCGGCGCCGCCACCGATGCCATCAAGGTCGTCATCCGTGAAGGCCTGACCGTGGTGTTCCTGTTCGGCTACCTGCTGTGGATGAACTGGCACCTGACGTTGGTAATGGTGGCCATCCTGCCGGTGATCGCGGTGATGGTCAGTGTTGCCAGCAAGAAATTCCGCAAGCAGAGCAAGAAGATCCAGTCCGCGATGGGCGATGTGACCCATGTCGCCTCCGAGACCATCCAGGGCTATCGCGTGGTGCGCAGCTTTGGCGGTGAAGCCTACGAACAGCGCCGCTTTGAAAACGCCAGCCAGAGCAACACCGACAAGCAACTGCACATGACCAAGACCGGCGCGTTGTACACGCCGTTGCTGCAGTTGGTGATCTACACCGCCATGGCGGCGCTGATGTTCCTGGTGCTGTTCCTGCGGGGTGACTCCACAGCGGGTGACCTGGTTGCCTACATCACCGCCGCGGGGCTGCTGCCCAAGCCGATCCGCCAGCTGTCGGAAGTCAGCTCGACCATTCAAAAAGGCCTGGCCGGCGCCGAAAGCATCTTCGAGCAACTGGACGAAGCCCCAGAGGTCGACACCGGCACTGTAGAGATGGCGCGTGTAGAGGGCCGCCTCGAAGTGCGCAACCTGAGCTTCACCTACCCCGGGACCGAGCGTGAAGTGCTGAGCGACATCAGTTTCGTCGCCGAGCCTGGCCAGATGATCGCTTTGGTTGGGCGCTCAGGCAGTGGCAAGTCCACCTTGGCGGCACTGATCCCGCGCTTCTACCACCACGACCAAGGGCAAATCCTGCTCGATGGCGTGGAAATCGAAAACTACCGCCTGCGCAACCTGCGCCGCCACGTTTCCCAGGTGACCCAGCATGTCACCCTGTTCAACGATACCGTGGCCAACAACATCGCCTACGGCGACCTGGCAGGTGCCCCGCGTGCCGATATCGAGGCCGCCGCCGCTGACGCCTACGCCAAGGAATTCGTCGATCGCCTGCCGAACGGCTTCGATACCGAGGTCGGTGAAAATGGTGTGCTGCTTTCCGGCGGCCAGCGCCAGCGCCTGGCGATTGCTCGGGCACTGTTGAAAAACGCGCCGTTGCTGATCCTCGACGAAGCCACTTCGGCACTGGATACCGAGTCCGAGCGGCATATCCAGGCGGCACTGGACCATGTGATGCAAGGCCGTACCACGCTGGTGATCGCCCACCGCCTGTCGACCATCGAGAAGGCTGACCAGATCCTGGTGATGGAACAGGGCCGCCTGGTCGAGCGTGGCACCCATGCCGAGCTGCTCGCGGCTAATGGCCATTATGCCCGCTTGCATGCCATGGGGCTGGATGAGCCGGCCAAGGCCGATATCACCTGACCCGCCTTGATCGGGGCCACATCGGCCCCGATTGTCACGGGAATTTTCCAGGTTGCATCTGGCCGTAAAGCCGCCGCCCGCCCTGTGCTAATATCCTGCCCCTGTTCATTATTTCCATATGGGTTGTCCATGAAGTTGTCCCTGCCGCGTTTCGATCAAGCTCCGGTACTGGTGGTCGGCGATGTCATGCTCGATCGCTACTGGCATGGCGGTACTTCGCGGATTTCGCCTGAAGCGCCAGTGCCAGTGGTCAAGGTCGATCAGATCGAAGACCGCCCCGGCGGCGCGGCCAACGTTGCCTTGAACATCGCCGCACTCGGCGCCCCTGCCTCGCTGATCGGTGTCACTGGCCAGGACGAAGCCGCCGACAGTCTGGCCAATAGTCTGCAGGCCGCTGGCGTGCGCTCGGTGTTCCAGCGCATTGCGCATCAGCCGACCATCGTCAAGTTGCGGGTGATGAGCCGTCACCAGCAATTGCTGCGCATCGATTTCGAAGAACCGTTCGCCACCGACCCGCTCACGCTGGGCGCAGAGGTCGACGCGTTGCTTGAAGGCGTCAAGGTGCTGGTCCTTTCCGATTATGGCAAGGGTGCGCTGAAGAACCATCAGCAATTGATTCAGGCTGCTCGTGCCAAGGCTATTCCTGTGCTGGCCGACCCCAAGGGCAAGGATTTCTCGATTTACCGTGGGGCCAGCCTGATCACCCCCAACCTCAGCGAATTCGAAACCATCGTCGGCCGTTGCGCTGATGAAGCCGAGCTGGTCGCCAAAGGCCTGCAACTGCTGCTGGACCTGGACCTCGGCGCGCTGTTGGTAACCCGTGGCGAGCACGGCATGACCCTGCTGCGTACCGGCCACCCGCCGCTGCACTTGCCAGCCCGGGCCCGCGAAGTGTTCGATGTGACCGGTGCCGGTGACACCGTGATCTCTACCCTGGCCGCTGCGATTGCCGCAGGTGAAGACCTCCCGCACGCCGTCGCCCTGGCCAACCTGGCGGCCGGTATCGTGGTCGGCAAGCTGGGTACCGCGGCTATCAGTGCTCCGGAGCTGCGCCGTGCCATCCAGCGTGAAGAAGGCTCCGAGCGCGGTGTACTGGGCCTGGAACAACTGCTGCTGGCCATCGACGACGCGCGGGCGCACAACGAGAAAATCGTCTTCACCAACGGCTGCTTCGATATTCTGCATGCCGGCCATGTCACCTACCTGGAGCAGGCCCGCGCGCAGGGTGATCGCCTGATCGTCGCAGTCAACGACGATGCCTCGGTCAGTCGCCTCAAGGGCCCGGGTCGGCCGATCAACAGCGTTGACCGGCGTATGGCCGTGCTGGCTGGCCTGGGCGCAGTCGACTGGGTCATCAGCTTCCCTGAAGGCACGCCGGAAAACCTGCTCAGCGAGGTCAAGCCTGATGTGTTGGTCAAGGGCGGGGATTATGGCATCGATCAGGTGGTAGGTGCCGATATCGTCAAGGGCTATGGCGGCACCGTGAAAGTGTTGGGGCTGGTGGAGAACAGCTCCACCACGGCCATCGTCGAGAAAATCCGCAAGAACTGACCGAGACGCGGGGCTGCACGGCAGCCCCACAGGCTATTTGTGCAGTGAGGTACGGGCGCGTCGCAGCAGTGCCCGCGCCTTGTCGCCAAAACGCTGCAGATGTGACGCCGGCTTTGCCTTTTGCTCTACCAGGCCCTGCTGCTTTACCCAGTCCTTCCAGCGAATTCTCTCGTCGGCCACTACCCAGCCTTCCTGCTGGGCGAAGCTCTCGGCCAAGTACAGCCCGCGTGTGCTGGCTGGTACCAGTTCATCCTTTTTCAAGGTGTACAGCTCGGCCAATGGCTGCCCGTCCTGCACCGGCATCAGGTAAAGATCCGGCCGCTTGCGATTGAGTCGCGCCACCAGTTGGTCGCCCTCCAACCGCTCATCGACATGGAACAGGCTGAGTTTCTTGGCGTCCCTTGGCACCTGCAGACGCATGTCGTAAATCAGCTGGAGCGAGGCCGTGGGCAGGTGCACATAGGCCCGTGGCCGTTCGAGCAATATCTGGCTGGCGCAGTGCACTGGCCGTGCAGCGCCCGACTCTGGCGTCAGTGTGAATGGCAAGGCTTCGCGATAATGCAGCGCTGCGGCATAAGGGGCGGGGAGCCAAGTGTCGTTGAAGCGCCCGCTGAGCCAACCTTCCGGGGTTTCCAGCAGGCACTCTTCAGCCACCTCCTGCACGGCGGTGTGCAGTGGCAGGTTGAGTTCCTGGGCCGGGACATATCCGGAAATCAATTTCAGCACCACATCGCCGCGATCCTGGCGGCGTTGCCTCACCAACACCCAGTAGTCACGATGTTGCCAGTGCAACGTCAGGCGCACGGACACCCCCAGGTTGGCCAGCTCCACCACGAAGCGCTGCTTGTCGGCAAGCTGGATGGCTCGCCGCCGCTGTTGGGTCTGGGCAAAGTTCAGGGGCATGCCGATGCTCTGGTAGACCAGGCCTTCGGCGGTGGCTTCGACATGTAGGGGCAGCGTTTTGAAGTTGCTCGGGTTCTTGCGGATCAGCGTACGCGCCACGAGGCTCCTCCTTGCGTCGGGTCAGTTCCAGGCCCAGCTGTGGCTGGGTGGCAACTCAATGCTCGCCCAGGATGCGGGCGACCGTGGCCACGTTATGGGCCAGATGCAACGGATTGATAGTGCCGACGATAGCACTGCTGACACCAGGGTGGGCGAACAGCAGTTCGAAGCTGGCCTGTACCGGGTCGACCCCAGGGGCAAGGCAGATATGCCCACTGGCCAGTGCCTTTTTCACCAAAATGGCCTTGCCGTGTTCGGCAGCGTAGTCCAGCACTGGGCGTTCTGCCTGTTCGTTCAGGTTATAGGTGACCATTGCACAGTCGCCCTGTTCCAAGGCCTTCAGGCCGCCGGCAACGGTCTTGCCGGACAGGCCGTAGCCAAGAATCTTACCCTCCTGCTTGAGCGCGGCCAGGGTCTGATAGACCTCCTGCTGTTCAAGAATGGCCAGGTCGTTGCCATCCGAATGCACCAGCACCAGTTCGATACGGTCGGTCTGCAGGCGCTGAAGGCTGCGTTCGACCGAGCGGCGGGTATGGGTTGCGCTGAAATCGAAACTGGACTGCCCGTTCTCGAACTCTTCACCCACCTTGCTGACGATGACCCAGTCATCACGCTGGCCGCGCAGCAATGGCCCCAGGCGCTCTTCGCTAAGGCCATAAGCCGGAGCGGTGTCGATCAGGTTGATGCCCAACCCGCGGGCCTGGCCCAAGAGCAGGCGGGCTTCGTCATCACTTGGGATGGTGAAGCCGTTGGGGTATTTGACGCCTTGATCGCGGCCCAACTTCACCGTGCCCAGGCCCAGCGGCGAAACCATGAAGCCGGTACTGCCCAAGGGGCGATGAAGGCCGTGCAGGGTGGGCAAGGTCATGGCAGCAGTTGCTCCCAGGCTGGTACACCCAGGGCAGGGCGGGGCAGGCCGGACAGGTCGGGCGTGGCAGCAGGGCGCACACCATCGCGATCGAGGCTTGCCAGTACGCGGTCGCTGAAGTCCGGTGCCAAGGCCAGTTTGGTCGGCCAGCCCACCAGCAGGCGCTGCTGCTCGGCCAGGAAGGCGTTGTCTGGGCGCACCAGCCCGGATTGTGCGGGTTCGGCACGATCGACGCGCAGGGTCGCCCAGCGCACTTGGCGCTGATCGACCCAAGGCAGCAGGCTGGCGATTTCCTGCTGCGCGGCGGCGATCTGTGCCGCAGTGTCGCGGGCAACGCCGTCGGCTTCGGCGATATCGCCACCCAGGTACCAGACCCATTGGCCATCGGCGGCCGGGTGAGTGGTGACGGTCACTCGCGGCTTCGGCCCGCCGCCCAGGCAGTGCGCATACAGCGGCTTGAGGTTAGGCCCCTTGGCGATCACCATGTGCAGCGGTCGAGTCTGCATGGCCGGCTGCTCGAGGCCCAGCGCGTGCAGCAGGCCTTCGGTGCCTGCGCCGGCGCTGAGTACGATACGCTGGGCGCGGATTTCGCGGTCGTCGACGCGCAGGCCCACCAGTTCGTCGCCCTCGTGCAAGGGTTCGAGCTGCTTGCCAGCGAGCAGGCTGTCACCTGCCAGCTCGGCCAGGTTCGCCAGCAGGCTAGGGACGTCGACAACCAATTCTGCCAAGCGGTAGACCTTGCCCTTGAAACCACGGTCCTGCAGCGCTGGCGGCAATTGTTCGCCTTTGACCTGATCGACACGGCCACGCACCGCTTTGCTGGCGAAGAAGCTGGTCAGGTTGCCGGCCAGGGTGCCTGGCGACCACAGGTAGTGGGCTTCGGACAGCAAGCGCGTGTGGCTCAGGTCCAGCTCGCCACTGCCAGCCAGCGCCTCACGCCAGCGTCGTGGCATGTCGGCGATGGCTTCGGAGGCGCCGGTCAAGGCACCGTGCAGTGCGTACTTGGTGCCACCGTGAATGATGCCTTGGGACTTGATGGTCTGCTCGCCACCGAGGCTGGCGCGCTCCACCAGCACTGTCGAGTAACCCAGGCGCTGCAGGCGGGCGTTGAGCCACAGGCCTGCGACCCCGGCGCCGACGATCAGCACGTCAGTGGAAATGGCAGATGGCATGGCGGTACCTCGAAGACTGGGACAGCTGCCAAGTATACAGGCTGCCTCAGTGCCCGGCAGTCTTGGAGAACAGCTGAATCACCACCACGCCGCCGACGATCATGGCCATGCCCAGCATGGCTGGCACATCCAGCTTCTGCCCGTACACCACCAAGGCTGCCACGCTGATCAGCACAATGCCCAGCCCGGACCACAGGGCGTAGGCAATTCCCACCGGAATGCTGCGTACCACCAGGGTCAGCATCCAGAACGCGATCCCGTAGCCGACCACCATCAGCAGCAGTGGCAGTGGCGTGCTCAGCCCTTTGACTGCTTTCATCGAAGCGGTGGCAATCACTTCGGCAACGATCGCGATGGCGAGATAGGTGTAGGCATTCATGACAGGATCCTCCGGCTACTGCTGGGCATTCTAGCGCTAGCCCAGATGCGGTAAAGTCATTACCTATCTGTTTTGGAGATGGCTTAATGGCCGAGCGTTGGAGTCTTGAGCAACTGCGTACCTTTTTAAGAGTCGCTGAACTGCGTTCGTTTTCCGCCGTGGCGCGTGAGCAGCGCAAGGCTCAATCGGCCATCAGCAATGCAATTGCTCTGCTAGAGGCTGATCTTGGTGTAACGTTGTTCGAGCGCAGCAGCGGTCGGCAACCGAAACTGACCGAAAACGGTATGGCGTTGCTGGAGGATGCACGTGAACTGCTGCGCCAGTGCGAGCACCTGGATGGCCGCGCCTTGGCCCTGATGCGTGGCCAAGAAGCGCTGCTTCGGGTGGCCCAGGATGAAGCCATGCCGTATCAGCCGGTGATCGACAGCCTGGATGAACTGGCGAGCCGTTTTCCTTACCTTGAGGTGCAACTGGCCAGCGGCGCCCAAGGCGATGTGGCGCGCAAGCTCGCCGAGCGGCGGGCAGACCTGGGGTTGTTTTTTCACCATGAGCGTATTCCAGCCGCTCTGGAGCGGCGTGCGCTGGGCAGCGTGGAGATGGTCACGGTATGTGCGGCGGGGCACCCGCTGGCCGGTGAACGCCGGGTCAACCGCCAGCAATTGGCCCGCCATCGGCAACTGCTGATTACCCCACAACAAAGTGGCTACCCCGGTGGTGAAGCAATCAGCCCGCAGGTGTGGCGGGCCGATAGTTTCTACGCCATGGCCGAGCTGCTGATGCGTGGCCTGGGCTGGGCGTGGCTGCCACGCCATGTGGTGCAGTACCCGACCTACCAGGCGCACATGGTCGAACTCGCCAGCGAATGGCGCCCGCCGGCGCTGGTGGTAGAAATGGCCTGGCGCCGCGACGAGCCGCTCGGGCCAGCCGCGCAATGGTTGGCCGAGCGCTTTGCAGTGCACCTGCGTGCGATCGGGTAAACTGCGCCGCCATGAACAGAACACTCTATACCTTGCTGTTTCACCTGGGCCTGCCGCTGGTTGCGCTGCGCCTGTACCTGCGCGCGCGCAAGGCGCCTGCCTACGGCCAGCGCATCGCTGAGCGCTTTGCCCTTGATCTGCCGGTCATGCACCAGGGTGGCATTTGGGTGCACGCCGTATCGGTCGGTGAAAGCATCGCTGCTGCACCGTTGGTGCGTGCGCTGCTCAAGGCATACCCGGATTCATCGATCACGCTCACCTGCATGACCCCGACCGGGTCCGAGCGTATTCGCGCCATGTTCGCCGATGAACCGCGCATCCAGCATTGTTACCTGCCCTATGACTTGCCGTGGGCGGCCGGGCGGTTCCTGGACCACGTGCGTCCGCGGTTGGGCATCATCATGGAAACCGAACTGTGGCCCAACCACATCCATCAGTGCGCAAAGCGTGGCATCCCCGTGGCCCTGGCCAACGCCCGCTTGTCAGAGCGTTCGGCACGTGGATATGCGCGTTTTGCCAAGCTGACCCGGCCAATGCTTGCCGAAATGAGCTTCATCGCAGTGCAGACAGAGGCTGAGGCGCAGCGCTTTCTTGACCTGGGGGCGCGGGCTGAATGCGTGCAGGTGACTGGCTCGATCAAGTTCGACCTCAAGCTCGATGAGCAATTGGTGCCCCAGGCCAGAGCCCTGCGCGAGCGATGGGGCGCCACCCAGCGCCCGGTATGGATCGCCGCCAGCACCCACGAAGGCGAAGATGCCCTGATTTTGCAGGCCCACCGGCAATTGTTGCAGGTGCATGGGGATGCGCTGCTGATCCTGGTGCCGCGCCATCCTGAACGCTTCAATGCCGTGCATGCCTTGTGCGCTGCGCAGTTCGCCACGGTACGCCGCTCCAGTGGCGCAGCGGTAACGGCCCAGGCCCAGGTGCTGTTGGGCGACACCATGGGTGAGTTGCTGTTCCTCTACGCGCTCGCCGACATTGCATTCGTGGGGGGCAGCCTGGTCGCTACGGGGGGGCATAACCCACTGGAGCCCGCCGCGTTGGCGTTGCCGGTGCTGATGGGGCCCCACGTGTTCAATTTCCTTGAAATCAGCGCGATGTTGCGCGAAGCCGGCGCTTTGCAGCAGGTCGATAATGCCGATGGGCTGGCAGAAGCCGTGCGGCGCTTGATCGAGCTGCCGCAGGATGCACAGCGCATGGGTGAGGCGGGCCGGGCGGTGATGAGGGCCAACCAAGGCGCCTTGCAGCGTCTGCTGGAGGGCCTTGCCCGTTTGCTGCGCGACTGACCCGGCTTCTGCGTAGGGCTTGCGCCAAAAGGCTGGGCGTGGGCCCTCACGCAGATGCTCAGGGGGTGGGCTTTCATTCGGCCAGCGGATACCAGGCGACGAAGCCTTGGCTACCGACATACCCGCAGAGTGCTAACTCGTTGGAGCCAACCAGGTCGCACCCCAGTACGGTTGAGTTCACTTGCGCTACCACTAGGCCGCCGGGGAAATCATCGGCAACCGTGCCATCGGCATGGCGGGAGGCGATGTAGTAGCGAGCGTCACGATTCTGCTCGGTCGTTTGCCCCAGACCATAGATGCGCTGCTGTGCGCTTTGGTCTGTGCGGGACATGACATACCTCAAGTCGGCTTCGCGGTTTGCCGGCGCTATCACCACTGGCTTGAGCAGCAGACTACCGTTGGTTTTGAGGCGAGCCAGGCATCCACGATTGTTGCCGTCGGTGTCGGTTACCCCGACTACGTTCAGCGACTGACCATCTTCACCTGGCGCAAGCGCTAGCAGCTTGGTCGCGATGCTCACCATGCCACCTTCACCAAAGCTTTCGTCCAGTTCACCCTGCGGCGTGTAGGCCGCCACCGTGCCACCTTGCCGATGCTGACCAGTGAGGTAAAGGCGCTTGCCCAGCACAATGGCGCTGGTAGCTTCGAAGTTAGACGGTTCGAGCACGCCGTCTTTGGCGAACGAGGTGTCCAGTGTGCCTGCCGATGTCAGTTTCAGTACGAGACCTGTTTCGGCCGGGGAGAGTAGATAGCCACCATCGGCTAGGGTGGCGGCACCAGCACCCGTCATGCCGACAGAGGCAATGCGCTGACGGCAAGATGCGGCCTTATGGTTCGCCGGTGACGCCGTGTAGCGTGAATCATTGAAAATGAACAGTCCCTGGTCGGCAAAGCTGCCGTCCAGGCTTCCAGAAGCCAAGCAGCGGGCAGCCGCTGGATAGATGCCCTGCTCAGCGAAAAGTACGCCGCTTATAAAGATCTTCGCGTGCTCTTGGGCGTTGGATGGCTCTAGATGCACAGACAGTGCGTAGAAAATCGCCTGCTCGTCGAAGGCATGCTCGATCAAGCCGCTTTCATTGAAAGAAGTATCGAGCTCACCATCGGGCAGCAGGCGAGCCAGAGTGAATTTGCCATCTTCCTGCGCAGAGTTGCCCACCACCAGCAGCTTGCCTTCAGCTGCAGGGCAAAGGGCGCCCAACCATTCGGTGAAGTTGTACTGTATTAACCGGGGCGCGCGCGGCGTAGTCTGAGGATTGTTGTGCATGCTGGCCTCTCTCCAAGCGGTGGGTCAGCCACTACGCTATGAGAAAAGGCCAGTACGCGAAACTGACAGAAATACTAGTCAGGAGGGTTGGCCTGGGTGATGCCTTTCAAGGCGTCGAGGGCCTGCGCTCGAAGTTTTTCGCCGCCGCCGCCGCCAGGTCCGGTGGTAGGAAGTCCTTGTCCGGGTTGTAGTCCGGTTTCAGGTACTGCCTGAGGTCTTGCAGATCCTGCGGGCTCAGCGTGCCGGCTGCCTGTTTCAGGCTCAGGTTATCCAGAATGTAGTCATAGCGGCTGTTGTTGTAGTCACGCACCGATGTGTACAGCTGGCGCTGTGCGTCGAGCACGTCGACGATGTTGCGTGTGCCAACCTGGTAGCCGATCTCGGTGGCCTCCAGCGCGCTCTGGTTGGAGATGATCGACTGCTTGCGGGCCTGCACCTGTTCCACGTCGGTATTCACCGCGCGATGCAGGTTGCGGGTGTTCTCGACTACCTGGCGGCGCAGACTTTCGCGCTGCTGCTCGCTCTGGGTCAGGCGGGCGTAGGCCTCACGGACCTGCGAGCTGGTCAAGCCACCGCTATAGATCGGGATGTTCAGCTGCAGGCCGACGCTGGTCTGCTCCACATCGCCGCTGTAGCGCTGGCCGAACGGTGATGGGTTGTTGAAGCCCAGGTTATCGTTGTCGCCTTTCTGGTATTTGGCCACGGCATCGAGGGTCGGCGCATGGCCGGCCTTGCGCTGGCGCAGGGTTTGCTCGGCGGCGGCCACGGCGTAGTTGGTGGCCAGCAGGTTGAGGTTCTGCCGGCCAGCGGTTTCCACCCAGGCTTTGGCGTCGTTAGGGGTCGGCACCCTGACCGGTAGCGTGTGCACCACGCCCTGGATCGAGCTGTATTCGCGGTTGGTCAGCGTGACCAACGCCTCGAAGGCATCCTGTACCTGGCGCTCGGCGATGATCCGGTTGGCGCGGGCGGTGTCGTAGCTGGCCTGGGACTGCAACACGTCGGTCTTGTCGGAAAGGCCGACATCGAAGCGTTCGTTGGATTGGTCCAGCTGGCGCTTGAGGGCTGCTTCCTCGGCCTTGGTCGCAGCAAGATTGTCCTGGGCACGCAATACGGAGAAGTAGTTTTGGGCCGTTTGCAGAATCAGGTTCTGTTCGGTGGCCGACAATTGCAGCGCCGCCTGTTCATCGACCGCTTCAGCAGCCTGAAGCTGGAACCAGCGATCGGCGCGGAAGATCGGTTGCGCCAGGGTAGCGCTCCACGTGTTGCCGCTGCGGTTGGCCGTAGCCGAAGGCTGGTCGATTTTGGTGCGGGTGTTGAGCATCTCGGCGCCGGCCGAAAGGTTGGGCAGCAGGCCAGCCCTGGCCTGCGGTACGACTTCTTTCTGCGCGCCGTAATCGGCACGTGCGGCAGCAAGATCGGCGTTGTTGTCGACAGCTTCCTGGTAAACACTCACCAGGTCGGTCTTTACCGTCGTGGGCATGTCAGCTGCCCAGACCCCTGTATTGGACGCACAAGACACGGCTATTGCCAGTGAAAGTTTGCGCAGCATAGAGGCAATCCTTGTACGAAAAATTTAATTACTGAACTGTTGAGTATCGAACGATGGGCCAGTGTAGTGCCATGCGCATCTGCCAACAATCACAGGCTCTGCCTTTCATCCCCCTGGCCATTTACCCGCTTGGCTTTACCGGCCACACCAGTCTAGACTGCGCAGGTTCTTGTCGGGGTGCCTTGAAGCAAAGGCTGAGATCGCAGAGGTGCGGATCCCGTTGAACCTGATCAGGTTAGCGCCTGCGTAGGGAACAAGATTGCTCGCCTTCCCGGGGAGCCTCTTGTGCCAGGTCCGGGAATGTCGCAGCTGCATGCAGCTTCAGGCACCCCCATTATCTGGCACTGCACTGATCAAGAGTGCGTCCATGCCGTTCAGGTTCACCCCGACATTCCACTGCTAGGAAGCCGTCTGGAGAGCCTGTGATGAGCCAACAAGAAAAAACGATCAACCTCAGCGAGTCGGCGCAAGTCGATCAGCAATCCGTGCAACCCTTCCCACGTTCGCGCAAGGTTTATGTCGAAGGCTCGCGCCCGGACATCCGCGTACCCATGCGTGAAATCAGCCTGGACGACACACCGACCGACTTCGGCGGCGAAACCAATGCCCCCGTGCTGGTCTATGACACCTCCGGCCCCTATACCGATCCCAACGTCATCATCGACGTGCGCAAGGGCCTGGCCGACGTGCGTTCAGCCTGGATCGAGGCCCGTGGCGACACCGAGCGACTGGATGGCCTGAGCTCCGAATTCGGGCAGCAGCGGCTGAACGATGCGCAATTGGCCAAGCTGCGCTTCGCCCATGTGCGCAACCCGCGCCGGGCCAAGCCCGGCGCCAATGTTTCACAGATGCACTACGCTCGCCAGGGCATTATCACCGCCGAGATGGAGTACGTGGCCATCCGCGAGAACATGAAGCTGCAAGAGGCGCGCGCCGCCGGTCTGCTCAACGAGCAGCACGCAGGCCACAGCTTCGGGGCCAACATTCCCAAAGAGATCACCCCGGAGTTCGTTCGCCAGGAAGTCGCCCGCGGCCGTGCGATTATCCCGGCCAACATCAACCACCCGGAGCTGGAGCCGATGATCATTGGCCGCAACTTCCTGGTGAAGATCAATGGCAACATCGGCAACAGCGCCCTGGGCTCCTCGATCGAAGAAGAAGTGGCCAAGCTGACCTGGGGCATTCGCTGGGGCTCGGACACCGTCATGGACTTGTCCACCGGCAAGCACATTCATGAAACCCGTGAGTGGATCATCCGCAATTCGCCGGTACCGATCGGCACCGTGCCAATCTACCAAGCACTGGAAAAGGTCAACGGCGTGGCCGAGGACCTGACCTGGGAGCTGTTCCGCGACACGTTGATCGAACAGGCCGAGCAGGGGGTCGATTACTTCACCATCCACGCCGGGGTGCTGCTGCGCTATGTACCGCTGACCGCCAAGCGCGTCACCGGCATCGTCAGCCGCGGCGGCTCGATCATGGCCAAGTGGTGCCTGGCCCATCACAAGGAAAACTTCCTGTACACGCACTTCGACGAGATCTGCGAAATCATGAAGGCCTACGACGTCAGCTTCTCCCTTGGCGACGGCCTGCGCCCGGGTTCGATCGCTGACGCCAACGATGCGGCCCAGTTCGGTGAGCTGGAAACCCTGGGCGAGCTGACCAAGATCGCCTGGAAACACGATGTGCAATGCATGATCGAAGGCCCTGGCCATGTGCCAATGCAACTGATCAAGGAAAACATGGACAAGCAGCTCGAATGCTGCGACGAGGCGCCGTTCTACACCCTTGGCCCACTGACCACCGACATCGCACCCGGTTATGACCACATCACCTCGGGCATTGGTGCGGCCATGATCGGCTGGTTTGGCTGTGCCATGCTCTGCTATGTCACCCCTAAAGAGCACCTGGGCCTGCCGAACAAGGATGATGTGAAGACCGGCATCATCACTTACAAGATCGCCGCCCACGCCGCGGATCTCGCCAAAGGCCACCCTGGTGCGCAGATCCGCGACAACGCTTTGTCCAAGGCGCGTTTCGAGTTCCGCTGGGAAGACCAGTTCAACCTGGGCCTTGACCCAGACACCGCGCGAGCTTTCCACGACGAAACCCTGCCAAAGGAGTCGGCCAAGGTCGCCCACTTCTGCTCGATGTGCGGGCCTAAGTTCTGTTCGATGAAAATCACCCAGGAAGTGCGTGAATACGCCGCCAAGATCGAAACCGTCGATGTGACGGTCGAGCAAGGCATGCGTGAGCAGGCCGAGCGGTTCCGCCAGGAAGGCAGCCAGCTTTATCACAAGGTGTAACTGGCTTTATAGCGGCCTAGAACCGGCCGGCTCTTCGTGGGTGACCCCGCGAACAGGCCTGCCGGCTCAGCAAATACCTCAACACTTTCGGCGATCACAACAATGACCACCCCAAGCCAATTTTCCCCCGACCACCCGGTCCCCACCCACCAACGCATCTTCGGTGCCCGTGACCTTTTCTCGCTATGGTTCTCCCTGGGCATCGGCCTGATGGTGCTACAGGTCGGTGCCATGCTGGCGCCGGGGCTGGGCCTTGCCGGCGCGGTGCTGGCCATTGCCTTGGGCACCGGTGTCGGGGTGCTGCTGCTGGGGGCTGCCGGTGTCATCGGCAGCGACACCGGCCTGTCGGCCATGGGTACCCTGAAACTGAGCCTGGGCCGCCACGGCGCACGCCTTCCGGCTCTGCTCAACCTGCTGCAATTGGTGGGTTGGGGAGCCTTCGAGATCATCGTCATGCGCGATGCCGCCAGCCTGCTGGGCGCGCGGGCATTCGGTGAAGACAGTGCTTGGAACAGCCCGATGCTCTGGACCCTGTGCTTCGGCGCCTTGGCCACCTTGTTGGCGGTCAGCGGGCCCTTGGCGTTCGTGCGCAAGGTGTTGCGCGCCTGGGGGATCTGGCTGTTGCTGGGGGCGTGCCTGTGGCTGACCTGGAACCTGTTCGCCAAGGCCGACCTTGGGCAATTGTGGAACCGCGCCGGGGACGGTTCGATGTCCCTGGCCGTAGGCTTCGACATCGCCATCGCCATGCCGCTTTCGTGGTTGCCGCTGATTGCTGACTACTCGCGCTTCGCGCGCAACGGCAAGCATGTGTTCGGTGGCACCGTGGTTGGCTATTTCATCGGCAACACCTGGCTGATGAGCCTGGGCGTGGCCTACACCCTGGCATTTGCCGCCAGTGGTGAGGTCAATGCGCTGCTGCTTGCCCTGGCAGGCGCGGGCATGGGTATACCGCTGCTGCTGATTTTGCTGGACGAGTCGGAAAAAGCCTTCGCCGACATTCACTCGGCGGCTGTTTCAACTGGTGTGTTGCTGCCGCTCAAGGTAGAGCACCTGGCGTTGGCTATCGGCGTGCTGTGCACCTTGATCGCCCTGCTGGCGCCATTGGCCCAGTACGAGAACTTCCTGCTGTTGATCGGCTCGGTGTTCGCACCGTTGTTCGGCGTGGTGCTGATGGACCACTACGTGATCCGTCGGCGGCGCCTGCCCGCCCAGGTCGAGGGGTTGCACTGGCAGGCGCTGGTGGCTTGGGTTGTGGGCGTGGTGGCCTATCACCTGATCGCCGCCAAGGCGCCGGAGCTGGGCGCTACCCTGCCAGCACTGTTGCTGGCAGGTGGCTTGCACGGGCTGCTGAGCTTCAGCCGCGGCCGGGAAACAGCTCGGGCTTGAGGATGCCGTTCAGGCGCGGATAGGGGATTTTCAGTTCTACGTGGCCCATGGAATAGGGCGCAATGGCATACACCTCGTACTTCACCACGACTGCGCCGTAGGTCAGGGCGATGTGTGGCGAGCGCTTGAATGGCCAGGTCTTGACGAACTCGGCGTCCTTGTCCATGCCAACGCTGATCAGCCAGGCGCGGTGGGACTCCTCGACGGTCTTCCAGAAGGCTTGCTCCTGGCCTGGCACCAGCATGTCCTGCAGGGTCAGGACCTTGTCCAGCTTGCGCGAGTAGTTGATGAAACCGCGCCCCGGCATACCGTGGGCGCCGCCACTGTCCAGGTAGCTGGACAGCTCGATGATCACCAGCCCGTCATGCTGCTCGCGTACCTTGGCTTGCAAGTAGCTGCTGTTGCGTTTGTCGGCACTGGCCAGGTATTGCTGCTCGTAGGCCTGCAGGGAGCTTGGCGCGGTGCCATGCTGATTGTCTTCGGTCAGTTGCAGCAGGCGTTTTTCGACAATGGCGTCGAGCTTGGGCTGGGCCGGGAAATGAACGGTGTCGATGTTCACCAGCGGGCAGTCGCTGGCGCTGCAGCCGGGCTTGACGTGCTCCCAGGCATCACGCTTGACCTCCAGCGGGGTCCGGTAGTTGGGCGCGAACAGGCTCTGGCAGGCGCCCAGAGCGAGTGCCAGCACGGCCACGGAAGTCAGTTTGACGAGTGTCATGATGATCCTTGCAGAACAGGGAAAAGTCGGACTATGACCGTCTGCGCGGCCTTCGGTTCGCCACTAAGCTAACAGAGTGAAGACGTACTGTCCCGAGTGTGCGAACGGTTGCCGGAAAGGGGTGAAACGCGCAAGCGTGCAGAGTAGGATGGCGCGATGCGGTATTCGAGGTAGATGGGGGTTGCAATGACAGATACGTTGAATTCGGTGCCCAAGGCGGTCGAGATCGTCAACCGGGCCAACTGTTTCAAGGGCTTTTACAAACTCGACAAAGTGCAGCTGCGCCACGAACTGTTCGCTGGCGGCATGGGCCGCGAGATCAGCCGTGAACTGTTCGTGCGCCACGACGCAGTGTGCGTGCTGCCCTACGACCCGCTGCGCGATGAAGTGGTGTTGATCGAGCAGTTTCGCGTGGGCGCTCTGGAAAAAATCGATAACCCTTGGCTGATCGAAATGGTCGCCGGGCTGATCGACAAGGACGAGCAACCAGAAGAAGTCGCCCATCGCGAAGCCGAAGAAGAGGCGGGGCTGAGTTTCAGCGCCTTGTGGCCCATGACTCGCTACTTCCCCTCTCCTGGTGGTAGCGATGAGTACGTCCACCTGTTTCTGGGGCGTTGCAGCAGCGAAAGCGCCGGGGGCCTGCATGGGCTCGAAGAAGAGGGCGAGGACATTCGCGTGCGGGTCTGGTCGTTCGAGGATGCGCTACAGGCAGTGCGTGACGGGCGCATCTGCAACGCGGCGACCATCATCGGCCTGCAGTGGCTGGCGCTGAACAAAGATGAAGTTCGAGGTATGTGGAAGTGAACCTTTTGCGTGAGCGCTATCGGGTCGATCTGGCCGGGCTGCAGGCAGCCTGCGAGGCCAACTATGCCAGGCTCATGCGCCTGCTGCCCGATATGCGTACAACGCAGAGTTCCCGGCGCATTGGCATGACCCAGGGTGACCAGATGCTGGGCGTGCTGGTGCTCGATGTGCTGTTGGCTTGCCCTTACACCACCACCGTGCGCGTGCGCCAGGAGCACAGCCTGCCATGGCTGCCGGTGCCTCAGCTGGAGGTGCAGGTGTATCACGATGCGCGCATGGCCGAGGTGATCAGCGCCGAGCATACCCGGCGCCTGCGCAGCATCTACCCCTACCCCAACAAGGCCATGCACCAGCCGGACGAAAAGGCGCAGCTCAATCTGTTTCTGGGTGAATGGCTCAGCCACTGCCTGGCCTGCGGCCATGAACTGGCAAGTGTGCGCTGAAATGTGATTCGCTTCGCCAGCGAGTGTTTGCTCGCCGCCAGCGCGGGCTCATAATTGGTGCAGTACCTGTTGGAGGAGACGGCCGTTGCCGCACCCAGACCCCTGCCCAGCACCCGTGCACGTGGTGCAACTGACCGACGCCCATTTGTTCGCCAGCCCGGCGGGCACGATGCTCGGTCTCAATACCCGTGAGAGCCTGCGCCATGTGGTTGCACAGGTCCGCAGGGAACAGCCGTGCGTCGACCTGTTGCTCTGTACGGGCGACCTGTCCCAGGACGGCAGTGTGGCGTCGTATGAAGCCTTTCGCCAATTGACCGGGGAAATCGCCGCGCCTACCCGGTGGCTTGCGGGAAACCACGACGAAGCCAGGCTCATGGCCGAAGTGGCGCCAGAGCTCGTGCAATCGGTCACCGATATTGGCCGTTGGCGGGTGGTGATGCTGAACTCGGCGGTGCCAGGGGCCACCCACGGTTTGCTTGCCCAGGACCAGCTGTCGATCCTCGATGACGCGCTGGCCACGGCCGGCGAGCGCTATTGCCTGGTGTGCTGCCACCATCAGCCGGTAGATGTGGGTTGCGCCTGGATAGCCCCGATTGGGTTGCGCAATGCCGATCAACTGTTGCAGCGCCTGCGCAGCCACCCACAGGTAAAGGCCTTGCTCTGGGGGCATATCCATCAGCCGTGGGATGAACGGCGTGACGGCTTGCGCTTGCTGGCTACGCCGTCGACCTGCATCCAGTTTGCGGCGGGCAGTGAGGCTTTCAAGGTCAGCGAAGAGCAACCGGGGTATCGCTGGCTGCGCCTGCATGCCGATGGGCGGTTGGAAACCGGCGTGCAACGGGCCACTGACTTTACCGTGCAGCTGGATTTCGACAGCCCAGGCTATTGATACATTGGGGGCGAGCAATCGCGCCGGCTGCCGGATGAAAGTGTTGCGAAATAGGCCATCCAGCGCCAAAACCCGGCGAACACGCTACACTGCGCGTCCCTGCGCCCGTATCAATGGGCGCGAAGCCGCAGATTTCGGGGGCAGCATGTCGGGTTCCATCCTCTATATCCATGGCTTCAACAGTTCGGCACAGTCCACCAAGGCGCGCCAGCTGGCGGCTGTCATGCAGCAGATGGGCCTGTCGCAGCAGCTGCGCATCCCGGACCTGCACCACCACCCGCGCCAGGCCATGATCCAGCTCGAAGCTGCCCTCGCCGAACTCGGGGCGCCCCTGCTGGTAGGCAGTTCGCTCGGCGGCTACTATGCCACGCACCTGGCCGAGCGCCATGGGCTCAAGGCGCTGCTGGTCAATCCGGCGGTCACTCCCCACACCCGGTTTGACGGTTACCTGGGTACCCAGCGCAACCATTACACGGGCCAGGCCTGGGAGCTGACCCTGGACCATGTGCAGGCGTTGGCCGAGCTCGAAGTGCCGGCTCCGACCGAGCCAGGCCGCTATCAGGTGTGGTTGCAGACCGCCGACGAAACCCTGGACTACCGCCATGCCCAGCAGTACTACCGGGCGTGCGCCCTGCGCATTCAGGCCGGTGGCGACCACAGTTACCAAGGCTTCGCTGAGCAGTTGCCAGGGCTGCTGGCTTTCGCTGGCATTGCCCGGCAGCAGTATGCGGCGCTCGATTTTTCTGTATTTTGATCTTTTTGCATTCACCAGACTGACGACGAGAACCCATGGCCAATCCCAGCGCTAGCGCTTATAACGCAGACGCCATCGAAGTCCTCTCCGGCCTCGACCCGGTGCGTAAACGCCCGGGTATGTATACCGATACCAGCCGGCCCAACCACCTGGCCCAGGAAGTCATCGACAACAGTGTCGACGAAGCCCTGGCCGGTCACGCCCGTTCGGTGCAGGTCATCCTGCACGCTGATCATTCCTTGGAGGTCAGCGACGACGGCCGTGGCATGCCGGTGGATATCCACCCTGAGGAGGGTGTGTCAGGGGTCGAACTGATCCTCACCAAGCTGCATGCTGGTGGCAAGTTCTCCAACAAGAACTACCAGTTCTCCGGCGGCCTGCATGGCGTGGGTATTTCGGTGGTCAATGCCCTTTCGACCCAAGTGCGCGTGCGTGTCAAACGCGACGGCAACGAATACCAGATGACCTTTGCCGACGGCTTCAAGGCCAGTGAGCTGGAAGTGGTCGGCACGGTCGGCAAGCGCAACACCGGTACCAGTGTGTATTTCAGCCCCGACCCGAAGTACTTCGATTCCGCGAAGTTCTCCATCAGCCGGCTCAAGCATGTACTCAAGGCCAAGGCCGTACTGTGCCCAGGCCTGCTGGTCAGCTTCGAAGACAAAGCCAGCGGTGAAAAGGTCGAGTGGCATTACGAAGACGGCCTGCGCTCTTACCTGGTCGATTCTGTCAGCGAGTTCCAGCGCCTGCCTGACGAGCCATTCTGCGGCAGCCTGGCAGGTAACAAGGAGGCCGTGGACTGGGCGCTGCTGTGGCTGCCCGAGGGCGGTGACAGCGTTCAGGAAAGCTATGTCAACCTGATTCCCACCGCCCAGGGCGGTACCCACGTCAACGGTCTGCGCCAAGGCTTGCTCGATGCCATGCGCGAATTCTGCGAGTTCCGCAACTTGCTGCCGCGCGGGGTGAAGCTGGCGCCTGAAGACGTCTGGGAGCGCATCACCTTTGTGCTCTCGATGAAGATGCAGGAGCCCCAGTTCTCTGGCCAGACCAAGGAGCGTCTGTCATCCCGCGAGGCTGCAGCGTTCGTCTCCGGTGTGGTCAAGGACGCTTTCAGCCTGTGGCTCAACGCCCACCCTGAGCTTGGCATGCAGCTGGCGGAACTTGCCATCAGCAACGCCGGCCGGCGCTTGAAGGCCAGCAAGAAGGTCGAGCGCAAGCGCATCACCCAAGGCCCGGCGTTGCCTGGCAAGCTGGCCGATTGCGCAGGGCAGGACCCAATGCGTGCCGAGCTGTTCCTGGTGGAGGGTGATTCGGCCGGTGGTTCGGCCAAGCAGGCGCGTGACAAGGAGTTCCAGGCCATCCTGCCGCTGCGCGGCAAGATCCTCAACACCTGGGAGGTGGACGGCGGCGAGGTGCTGGCCAGCCAGGAAGTGCATAACATCGCCGTGGCGATCGGTGTAGACCCTGGGGCGGCCGATCTGTCGCAGCTGCGTTACGGCAAGATCTGCATCCTCGCCGACGCCGACTCCGACGGCTTGCACATCGCTACCTTGCTATGCGCCCTGTTTGTCCAGCACTTCCGCCCGTTGATCGAGGCCGGCCACATCTACGTGGCCATGCCGCCGCTGTATCGCATCGACTTGGGCAAGGAAATCTACTACGCCCTGGATGAAGCCGAGCGAGACGGTATCCTCGACCGCCTGGTGGCCGAGAAGAAGCGCGGCAAACCGCAGGTTACCCGCTTCAAGGGCCTGGGTGAGATGAACCCGCCGCAGCTGCGTGAAACGACCATGGACCCGAACACCCGGCGCCTGGTCCAGCTGACCTTGGACGATGTACAGAGCACCACCGAAATCATGGATATGCTGCTGGCCAAGAAGCGCGCAGGCGACCGCAAGAGCTGGCTGGAAACCAAAGGCAATCTTGCTGAGGTACAGGTTTGATCCGTCTGCTGGTCGCGGCCTGTCTAACGCTGGTGGCCTTGCCGAGCCTGGCTGCCAACTGGCCTGAACTCAAGTTGGCCTCCGAGCACCCTATCGAGGGTATGCGCGGGGGCAACTTGTCAGGCCTGGCCGCATGCCGTGGTGGGCTTTGGGGTGTTTCCGATCGTGATGACGATCGCATCTACCGCTTTGACCAGCAGAATGCCGTCTGGCGCGCCCAGCCGCTGACATTCACGCCACCGCCGGTGCCCGAAAGCGGCCTGCCGTGGGGGTTGAAGTCGCGAAACTGGGCGGCGTCCTACATCCGGGGTGGCGAACTGGATTATGAAGGCATCACCTGTGACCAGGCGGGCAACCTCTATCTGGTCAGCGAAGCCCACGCCGCGGTGCTGCAACTGCCGACCGAGGGTGAGCCGAGCTGGTTGAGGATCGACCCGGCAATGGTGCGTCAGGCCCGTGCCAGTGGCATGCTGCTCAATTTCAATGCGTTGTTCGAGGGTTTGGCCATCAGTCCGGCAGGTGACCGTTTGTGGCTTGCAGCCGAGCGTGAACGCCGGGGGCTGGTGGCCATCGAGCGCCAGCAGTCGGTTTGGACGTGCGGGCGCAGTTGTGTGCTGCTCAGCGAAGCCGGCGTCGAAATGCAGCCAGCGCAGATGCCCAACCCCCGTGCGCTGTCGCGAGACTTTGCCGACCTTGCCTGGTTCGAAGGCAAGCTGTTCACCCTCGAGCGAAACGCCTACCGGGTATGCCGTCGTGATGCCAATGATGGCAAGGTCGAGCGTTGCTGGTCGTTCGCAGCCGAGGCCTTGGTGCCCCAGCGCCTCTATGATCAGCCGTTCGGCCTGGCCGAAGCGTTGGTGATCGATGCCAAAGGCGCGTGGATCGGCCTGGACAACAACAACGGTGACCGTGCCGATGGCGAAAACCGGCCGATCGTCTGGCGCTTCCACGCACCACCAGGTGGCTGGAGCGCTACGCCATGAGTCAGCCAGCGGGCAAGCGTGCCGGCAAGATACTGTTGATCCTCGCCTGGGCGGCGGGCCTGTTCCTGGCCACGCGCTTTTTCGGGCAGTGGGAAGACCACCAGCGCAACCCGAACGCTCAGGTGCAATCCGAGCACGGTGACGGTTTCATCGAAATACGCCTGGTTGGCAACGGCCAGGGGCATTTCGTGGCCGATGGTGCGATCAACGGCCAAAGCGTGCATTTCATGCTCGATACCGGCGCCACCGATGTGGCGATTCCAGAGTCATTGGCCCAGGGCCTTGGCCTGCAGCGTGGCAGCTCTGTGGTGCTGAGCACCGCCAACGGCCGTACCGAAGGCTATCGAACGCGCCTGAACAGCCTGCAGTTGGGGGATATCCGGCTGCACGATGTGCGCGCCCTGGTAGTGCCTGCCCTGGACGGGGAGACCGTGCTGCTGGGCATGAGCGCCCTCAAACAACTTGAATTTACCCAGCGCGGCGGCACCATGCTGCTGCGCCAGAACCTGAAATGACGAGGCCCGCATGAGCGACCCATTGGAACTCAGCCTGGATGGCGTCGAACGCCGCTCGCTGGCTGACTACACCGAACAGGCCTACCTCAACTATTCCATGTACGTGATCATGGACCGGGCCTTGCCGCATATCGGCGACGGCCTCAAGCCGGTGCAGCGGCGCATCGTCTACGCCATGAGCGAGTTGGGGCTCGATGCCGACGCCAAGCACAAGAAATCCGCCCGAACCGTCGGCGACGTGCTCGGCAAGTTCCACCCTCACGGCGACTCGGCCTGCTACGAAGCCATGGTGCTGATGGCACAGCCATTCAGTTACCGGTACACCCTGGTCGATGGCCAGGGCAACTGGGGTGCGCCGGATGACCCTAAATCCTTCGCGGCCATGCGCTACACCGAGGCGCGTCTGTCGCGCTATTCGCAAGTGCTGCTCAGTGAAGTGGGGCAGGGTACCGTCGACTGGGCGCCAAACTTCGACGGCACCCTGCAGGAGCCTGCTGTTCTGCCGGCGCGCCTGCCCAACATCCTGCTCAATGGCACCACCGGTATCGCGGTGGGCATGGCCACCGACGTGCCGCCGCACAACTTGCGGGAAGTGGCCAGCGCCTGTGTGCGCCTGCTCGATGAGCCCAAGGCCACCATCGAGCAGCTGTGCGAGCACATCCAAGGCCCTGACTACCCGACCGAGGCTGAGATCGTCACCCCCCGCGCGGAAATCCAGAAGATTTACGAAAGCGGCCGTGGCTCCATTCGCATGCGAGCCGTTTACCGGGTCGAGGACGGTGATATCGTCGTGACGGCGCTGCCGCACCAGGTTTCCGGGGCCAAAGTGCTGGAGCAGATCGCTGCGCAGATGCAGGCCAAGAAACTGCCGATGGTGGCCGACCTGCGTGACGAGTCGGACCATGAGAACCCCTGCCGTATTGTCATCATTCCGCGCTCCAATCGCGTCGATGCCACCGAATTGATGCAGCACCTGTTCGCCACCACTGACCTGGAAAACAGCTATCGGGTCAACGTCAATATCATTGGCCTCGACGGCCGCCCGCAGCTCAAGAACCTGCGTGCGCTGCTGCTGGAGTGGCTGGAGTTCCGTACCAACACCGTGCGCCGCCGCCTCCAGCACCGCCTGGACAAAGTGCAGAAGCGGCTGCACCTGTTGGAAGGCTTGCTCACTGCGTTCTTAAACCTGGATGAAGTGATCCACATCATCCGTACCGAGGAGCATCCCAAACAGGCTCTGATCGAGCGCTTCCAGCTAACGGAAATCCAGGCCGACTACATACTCGAGACGCGTCTGCGGCAATTGGCGCGCCTGGAAGAGATGAAAATCCGTGGCGAACAGGATGAACTGCTCAAAGAACAGGCCAAGCTGCAAGCCCTGCTGGGCAGCGATGCCAAGCTGCGCAAGCTGGTGCGTAGCGAGCTGATCAAGGACGCCGAGACTTACGGTGATGACCGCCGCTCGCCGATCGTCGAGCGCGCCGAAGCCAAGGCGCTTTCGGAAAACGAACTGATGCCGACTGAGCCTGTGACCGTAGTGCTGTCGGAAAAGGGCTGGGTGCGTTGTGCCAAAGGCCATGATATCGACGCTACCGGGTTGTCCTACAAAGCTGGCGACGGTTTCAAGGCTGCCGCCGCCGGGCGCTCCAATCAGTTCGCGGTGTTGATCGACTCTACGGGGCGCAGTTATTCGCTGCCGGCCCATAGCCTGCCATCGGCACGTGGCCAGGGCGAGCCGCTGACCGGCCGCCTGACGCCACCGCCAGGGGCGACCTTCGAATGCGTGCTGTTGCCGGAGGATGACGCCTTGTACGTGGTGGCATCCGACGCCGGTTACGGCTTCGTGGTCAAGGGTGAGGACTTGCAGGCCAAGAACAAGGCTGGCAAAGGGCTGCTTAGCCTGCCCAACGGCGCCAAGGTCATGAGCCCGCGCCCGGTGGCCGATCGAGAGCAGGACTGGCTTGCGGCGGTGACCACTGAGGGGCGGCTTCTGGTGTTCAAGGTTTCCGACTTGCCACAACTGGGCAAAGGTAAGGGCAACAAGATCATTGGTGTGCCGGGCGATCGAGTTGCCAGCCGTGAAGAGTTCGTCACCGATCTGGCAGTGATTGCAGAGGGTGCGACCCTTGTATTGCAAGCCGGCAAGCGTACGCTTTCGCTCAAGCCGGACGACCTTGAGCACTACAAAGGTGAGCGTGGTCGGCGCGGTAGCAAATTGCCACGTGGCTTCCAGCGGGTCGACAGCCTTCAGGTGGAGATGCTGGGATAGCGCTTGGCAATGTCTGGAACGGCATTTTCAGCGCCGTTGCGGGCAGAAACGCTGGAGTCGAACGGATATTTCGCGGATGATAGTGCCCCTGTGGGGCCGGCGTCGCCGTGTGCCCTGACGAATCTCTATCAGTATCACTGCGGTTTGCCTGGTGGCGACCGCCTGGATGGGTTGAATGAAATTCCTGCGCCTTCCATTTGCGCTGTTGATGACGGGTTTACTGGGGCTGGCCGGGTGCAGCGTGCACCAGCCAGTCGCCCTGTACCAACTCGACAGCGGTGATCCTGGCCAGCCCACGCAAAGTGCGGGCATGGCCGTTGTGCTCGGCCCCGTGTCGGTGGCCGATTACCTTCAGCGCGAAACCTTCTTGCAGCGTCAGGCCGATGGCAGCCTGAGTTCGGCGACCGATGGTCGTTGGGCCGGTAGCCTCTCGTCGGACATCGACCAGTTACTGGTGCGGCAGCTGGCCTGGCGCCTGGACAGCCAGCGCGTGGTGCTGGCCCCGGCCAGCAGCGGCTTCAGCCCGGACGTGCAAGTACTGCTGTCGATCACCCGCCTGGATTCGGGCAAAAACCAGCCTGCCGTGCTCGATGCACAATGGCGTCTGCTGGACCGCCGAGGCCGGGTGCGTGACAACCGCATCGTCCACTTGGAGCAGCCCCACGAGGGCAGTGAGTCGTCCCAGGTCCAGGCCCAAGGGCAATTACTGCAAAAGCTTGCCGAGCAGCTCAGCACCGCGGTTAAGCCGCTGGCCAATCAGCCAGCGATTGCTGAAGAAGCGCCAAAGAAGCCCGCCGCGCCGGTACAGGTCAGGAAAGAACCAGAAAAGTCGAAGATCCCTATGGCTTCGCCGATCCGTACGGATATGGAAGTCTATCGGTTCTGACCGAACACCCGCATCAATGCCCGCCATTTAGCGTGGTGCTGTTCATTTGAGAATGCCGGGGCCGCTTGCGGCCCTTCGCACCATGCATCCCTCACAGGCCTGCACAAGGCAAGAGACCAGCCCAACCTGTGGGCGCGGCTTTAGCCGCGAACACTGGCACCAACCGGTGCCATCAGGACGTTGCCATGTTCGCGGTTGAATCCGCCTGAGGGGGCGCACAAGATGCAGTCACCCTGTGGGCGAGCTCAACCGCAGTAATGCCGCCGTGCAGTCAGGCCCGGCGCTCGTGCATTCGGGCCAGCTGACGTTCCAGCATCGATGGGTAGGGTTCCATCAGCCGTTCTACGCAGCATGCGCCTTCAGGGCTGGCGATGGGGCGAATGCGGGCGCGCTTGCGAATCAGCTCGTCGTCACTGATCTGGCGCTCCACCAGCAGCAGGTTGCGGCTGTGCTGAGACAGCGCCAGGGCATCCTGAGCCTTTTCGGCCATCAGCAGGTCGACCTGCTCCAGCCCTTGCAAGTCGTCGCCCAGAGCTAGGCCCAGTTGCAGTTGCAAGGTGATGCCGCTGTCAGCCACTTCGATTTGCAGAGCATGGCCCAGCGCGCGCAACAGCTCGCCGCAACAGATGGCATTGGTCAGGTAATCCTCGCCGCAGTCGCGGCTGTGGAAAAGCACCAGGGTGCTGCCATCGTTCAATGTGTGGATTTCGCCTTCATACAATGAAGCTGCCTGCTCAAGGCAACCGCGATAGCGTTCCAGCAGCTCGGTCAGGCGTGAGCGCGGCAGCCTGCGCAGTTGCTCCTGCGAGCCCAGTTGCACGGCTAGCACGGCGGTATTCTGGGGCTCATCGGACTCCACTACCGCCGTGTTGGCTGCAGGTTGCTTGTCGTCATCGAGTAGCCCGGCGAACGCCTCGTCGTCCTCTTCATCTGCCTGGACCACAGCCTTGGCGCGTTGCGCGGGTTTCAGCGGGGCGTCTTCATCCAGCTCGAAGGCATCTTCGTCTTCTTCCTCAGGCTCTGGCTCCGGTGGTGGAGGCGGGGCCAGACGGGCATGCAGCTGGCGGGCGATGTCGCCAATCTCGTCCTGACGGTCGATGGCCGGCGTGTACGGATGCGGGTCACGCAGCCAGACTCTCAGTTGCAGCAACGGCAGGGTGATGTGCCGGCCTTGCCGCAGGCTCAGGCTCAATGCCAGGGCCAGCAGGATGGCGGCGAGGATGCCCATGCTCTGCAAGCTGATCAGCATCGGCTGCTGGAACTGGCTCATGTCCAGGCTGATACGCAGCTGCCCGGCGGTGACGTCCTGGAAGGTGATCTTCGTCTGGTAAAGGCCTTCGGCCTCGCCCAGCAAGCTATTACGTGGGCGCTGGCCTGCCTCGGCGAGGATGCGGTTGTCCACGCTGTAGATGGCCGCGTGGGCCACCAGCGGATTCTTCACCAGGTTGCCCAGCAGCACGTTGAGGCTGAGGATGTCATTGGACACCAACAGTTCGGTCGCCGAAGTGGCCGTCTGGATGGTCAGGCTCTGGCCCAGGGCGTCCGCCTGTTCGTGCATGGCCTGCTTGAACTGCAGGCCCATCACGCAGGCATAGATCACCAGTGCCAGTGCCACCAGGAATATGTTCGTGGTGGCGATGCGCAGTGCCAGAGGCACGCGACGTTGGCGCAGGGCTCGGAAGATCATGATGAAGAAATTGTCGGTTTTGACTGGCGTGGGCCGGTTCACAGAGCTCGGCTCTTAATGGCATGAAAGTGTCGGCAGTATAGCGAGCAGTGTTTTGTCGGCAAAGTAGAGTTGGCGCCCGATGGTCATGGAAAATCGGTAGAATGCGCATTTTTCATCGAAGTCGGAGCCAGGTTGTGCGCGAAATCGTTCTGATCAACATCACCGGTGAGGACCGTCCGGGTCTTACCGCCGCCCTTACCGGCGTCCTTCTCCAGGGCGGTGTGAACATCCTCGACATCGGCCTGGCGGTCATGCATGGCACCCTGTCCTTCGGCATTCTGGTCGATATTCCGGACAACGAAGTGGCCACGGCGCTGCTGCAAAGCGTGCAGTCCAAGGCCCACGAGCTGAACCTTCAGGCGCGCTATACGCCGATTTCCGAGGCCGACTATCAGCACTGGGCCGATGCACAGGGTGAAGCGCGACATATCGTGACTCTGCTCAGCCGCAAGATCACCCCCGAGCAGTTGAACCGCGTCAGTGCCGTCATCAGTCAGTACGGCCTGACCATCGAGCGCATCGAGCGCCTGTCGGCACGGGTGGCTTTGGATGCACCGAGCGAAAAGGGCAAAGCGGCCGTTGAAATATCCGTACGTGGCGTCCCGAGCGATGCTCAAGCACTGCGCAGCGACTTTTTCACCCTGGCCCAGACGCTGCAGGTCGACATCGCGTTCCAGCAAGACGACCTGTTCCGTCGCAACCGCCGTCTGGCTGTGTTCGACATGGACTCCACGCTGATCGAGGCTGAAGTCATCGACGAGCTGGCCAAGGCGGCTGGTGTAGGCGAGCAGGTTGCGGCGATCACCGAGCGCGCGATGCGCGGCGAGCTGGATTTTCGCGCCAGCTTCAAGGAGCGCATGGCGCTGCTCAAGGGCCTGGATGTGGGTGTGCTGGACCAGATCGGCGCTTCGCTGCGCCTGACCGAAGGTGCCGAAAACCTGTTCGCCGAGCTCAAGCGTCTGGGCTATAAAACGGCGATTCTCTCTGGTGGCTTCTCGTACTTCGCCAAGCAGGTCCAGGCGCGCCTGGGCATCGATTACGTCTTTGCCAACGAGCTGGAAGTAGTCGACGGCAAGGTCACTGGGGTTGCGGTGGAGCCGATAGTCGATGCCCAGCGCAAGGCTGAGCTGTTGCAGCAACTGGCCAACGAAGAAGGCCTGCAACTTGAACAGACCATCGCCGTGGGCGATGGCGCCAACGACCTGCCAATGCTGGCATTGGCCGGGCTTGGCGTTGCCTTCCGCGCCAAACCGCTTGTGCGCCAGTCGGCCAAGCAGGCGATCTCCACCTTGGGGCTCGATGGCGTGCTTTACTTGCTGGGCCTGCGCGACCGCGACGCCCGCGGCTGATACACGCCAAAACAAAAGGCCCTGCATTTGCAGGGCCTTTTTCTTTCAGGTCAGGCTTGGGCGGGTGTTGCCAGCAGCTCACCCATGCGTACTGCCGATGCCGCACCTAGTGTCTGTGCCCATTCCACCTGCTCTGGCCCGAACAGCACGATCGCGGTCGAGCCCAGCTTGAAGCGACCCAATTCGGCGCCCTTCTCCAGGTGAATAGGCGCACGGGCGCCTTCATCGTAGCGCAAGGTCTTCAGCTCACGCTTGGGTGGCGTGACCAGCCCGGCCCAAACGGTTTCGATCGAAGCCACGATCATGGCGCCGACCAGCACAACAGCCATCGGCCCGCGCTCGGTGTCGAACAGGCACACCACGCGCTCGTTGCGGGCGAACAGTTCAGGCACGTTTTCGGCCGTGGTCTGGTTGACCGAGAACAGCCGGCCTGGCACATACACCATCTCGCGCAGGGTACCGGCCAGTGGCATGTGCACGCGGTGATAATCCTTGGGCGACAGGTAGATGGTCGCAAACTGGCCGCCCATGAATGGCGCGGCCAGGGCTGGGTCGCCGCCCAACAGTTCCAGGGCACTGTAGCTGTGGCCCTTGGCTTGGAAGATACGGCCGTGCTCGATCGGGCCTAACTGGCTCACGGCGCCGTCGGCTGGGCACAGAATTGCGCCCGGCGTTTCATCCAGCGGGCGAGCGCCTGGCTTCAGAGCGCGGGTGAAGAAGGCATTGAAGTGCTCGTAGGCGGTCAGGTCTTCGACCAGCGCTTCGCTCATGTTCACCTGGTAACGCTTGGCGAACCAAGCGGTGAAGGCGTTTTTGAACCAGCGCACGCGGCACTCGGCGATGCAGCCAGCCAGGCGCGACAGCAGATGGTGCGGTAACAGGTACTGGCTGAGAATGAACAGGCGGGATTTCATTGCGTTGAATGTCCTTAAACTTCGACAGGCGTGTCCGGGTGGTTGCCCCATTCGCTCCACGAGCCGGCATAAGCCTTGATGCGTGGATAACCGAGGGCCTTGGCCACCAGGTAAGTGAAACCGGAGCGGCGGTGGGTCTGGCAGTGGGTGATCACTTCCTTGTCAGGGGTGATGCCCAGTTGCTCGAGCACTTGAGCGATATCTTTGCGAATGCGCAGGTGATCGTTGAGGTCCATGCCGGCAGTCCACTCGAAATTGATGGCGCCGGGAATATGCCCAGCCTTGGCGGCCAGGACTTTTTCGCCGGAGAATTCCTGCGGGCCACGGGCATCCCAGATAACCAGGTCATCAGCGCCCAGGCGGCTTTGCAGGTACTCGCGGGTGGCAGTAGGTTCGGCGTGCAATTGCAGGTGTACGGGCGTACTGGCGGGAGCTGGCAGGTCAGTGGACAGCTTGTCTGCTGGCCACGCCTGGATGCCGCCATTGAGGTAGTGGTAGCGATGATGGCCGATCACATCCAGCAGCCAGATGAAGCGGCCGGCCCAGCCACCGCCCTCATCGTCGTACACCACGTAAACTGCGTCATCGCGGTGGCCCAGCTCGCTGAACAGCCTTTCCAGGTCGGCCAGCGTCGGCAGCAGGCCGGGGGCCGGGGGCTGGCCGAGCTGGGTGCGCTTGCCTTCGACGAAACGGGCGCCGGGGATGTGGCCGCTGACATAGCGGTTGGCACTGCTCAGGTCGACCAGGATCAACTGCGGTGAGTCCAGGCGCGGTAGCAAGTCAGCGGCCTCGATCACCAAAGGCAAGCCGGAAAAGTCAGTCATCCACGTTCTCCAGTGTGGAAAGAGCAGCGATTGTAGCGCAAGGCTCAGGCTCCGCGGTTGCCGAAGACCGCCAGAGCACGCTCGATACATTGCGAAGTCTTACCGAAGGCTTGCGTGCTGACATCGGCCAGCGGCTTGCCGCCTTGGTCGGCAACGACCAGCATCAAGACCTGGTCACCCACCGCAAGGGAACGCAGCAGCATGTGCTCGCTGGGGAACAGCGCCCGCAACGGCGCTGGCAGTAATGCCGAAAATTGGCCGTGGTTGGCGGGTGTCAGGCGCAGCTGGCCGGCCTTGGCCATGAGCTTGTGCAGCAGCTTGTGCTGCGCGAGCGGCAAGCTGATGGCCCCGGCCTCTTTAGGCAGGCCGGCAGTCTGTTGCACGCGCAGGGTTTCGCGGGCACCGTCCAGCGATAGCAGCATGACCCGCTGCATGCCGCAGGCGAGCATGGCTTCGCGCGCGTGGGTGGCCAGGTGAACGGCATTGGTGAATGGGCTTGGTTGTGCCAACAGTTGCTGGCACAGCTTGCGCCAACGGCCAAGGTCCTCGCTGGACGGGGGCGGTGGCGTCAGCATGTCTGGGTGCGGGCGGCGCTGGTCCCATGGCCAGATCAAGGCTTCTGCAGGGTGGAACACTGCGTGACTGGCGTGACGCCGGGCACTGGCGGCAGCTTGTTGGTGCACTTGCTGTTGCACATCTTCGAGCGATGTCTGCAAGTAAAGTGCAGTCAGCAGTTGCCAGCGCAACAGATGAGGGTTGTCCCAGCCAACCTGCGCTGCCAGCGCCAGGTTGTTGGCCAGCAGCACGGTGTTGGCCGGCTCGTTGAACCAGCGGCGCAGGCCAGGGGCCTCATCCAGGCGGTGCTGCTGGGTGAGCAGGTCTTGCTCGCGGGCAATGTTCAGCACCAGGGCCAACTGGTCGCGCTCTTCGAGCAGCAGGCGATAACCCTGGGTGACCCACTTCGGCAGGCGCCAGTGCTCAGCCACGGCCTGGCACAGGGCGAAGATGCGTACACCGAACAGTTCCTGTTCCACCTCGGCGGCCGCCTCGCCTTTGTGGATGACCCGCAGTTCCCAGGCATCGAGCAGCTTGGGGTAGGCCAGGGCCAGCGGCCACAGCGGTGCCAGGAACAGCAGGCTGCCCCAGTGGATTTCCTGCCACAGGCGCGCCAGGCGGCTGGCGAACAGGCCGCTGGCCTGTTGCGCTGCGTGTTGGCTGATCAGCAGGAACTGGCGCAGCACCGGGGGGATGTCGTGCTCCGGCAAGGCCGGCAGACGCATCAGTAGCTCCTTGCTGCGTACCAGGCCCAGGCGGTTGAGGGCAATTTCCAGGCTTTCAGCGGGTTCGGCCTGGCTGGCGTTGCCGGGGTGGTTGGCCTCGCGCATCACCGACAGCACCAGCGCCGGGCTGTCCTGCATCAGTTCGGCGATGTCGCGCAACGAGCGACGGCTGTCATTGATGGCGCTCATGACTCGGTCGTAGCTGGGCTTGGGCACCGGTACACGCACGCCGTCGAGCAGCTTGATCCAGGCTTCTACCGTACGCGGATTCTGAGAGGGCACCTTGGATTCCATTGGCATTTTGACATCAGTCCGAACTGGCTTTTCGCTTTGAGTGGCTATAGTCTGGCGCAGTTCTGCCGATAAGTAGAAGAAGAGTTTTAAAGCTCCCGCCCCTCACCCTGACCACGACAGCAAGTGCTTTGAACCTATGGCTAAAATTATCGGCATCATCGTCGTATTCGCGAGCGTGCTCGGCGGATATGTGCTTTCCCATGGCAAGATCGCGGCACTGATCCAGCCGTTCGAAGTGCTGATCATCGGCGGTGCGGCCTTCGGCGCCTTCATGCAGGCCAACCCCGGTTACATGACCATGCATGTAATCAAGAAGTCGATGAAGATGTTCGGCTCGCGCTTCTCCCATGCTTTCTATCTGGAAGTACTGGGCCTGGTCTACGAAATCCTCAACAAGAGCCGCCGCGAAGGCATGATGGCGATCGAGAGTGATATCGAAGACGCCGCAGCCAGCCCGATCTTCGCCAAATACCCGGCAGTGCTGGGTGACGAGCGCATGACCGCGTTCATCTGTGACTACCTGCGCATCATGTCCACCGGCAACATGGCGCCCCACGAACTCGAGGGGCTGTTCGACATGGAGTTGCTGAGCATGAAGGAAGAGCTCGAGCACCCTTCACATGCGGTCACAGGGGTCGCCGACGGCATGCCTGGCTTCGGTATCGTTGCAGCCGTATTGGGTATCGTGGTGACCATGGCTTCGCTTGGCGATGGCGACCAGAAGGCGATCGGCATGCACGTCGGTGCGGCGCTGGTCGGTACCTTCTTCGGTATTCTGGCTGCCTATGGCTTCTTCGGCCCGCTGGCCAAGTGCCTGGAGCACGATGCCAAGGAAGAGCTCAACCTCTACGAGTCGATCAAGGCCTCGCTGGTGGCTTCTGCCTCCGGCATGCCGCCTTCGCTGGCCGTGGAGTTCGGGCGCAAGGTGCTCTATCCCAAGCACCGCCCGACTTTTGCCGAGCTGGAACAAGCGGTTCGTGGTCGCTGAGTCATGGAGAACAATCAGCCGATAATCATCAAGCGCGTCAAGCGCTTCGGTGGCGGGCACCATGGTGGGGCCTGGAAGATCGCCTTTGCCGACTTCGCCACGGCGATGATGGCGTTCTTCCTGGTGTTGTGGCTGCTGTCCACTGCTACACCTGAACAGAAGATTGCCATCGCCGGTTACTTCAAGGACCCGATCGGCTTCTCCGATAGTGGCACGCCTTATGTGATCGACCTGGGCGGTTCGCCGCAACTGGCGCCGGAAAAGACCATCAATCCGGAAGTGAAATCCGAGCCTACGCCTGATACCAGCATTCAGCTGGACAAGGATCAGGTCGAAACCATGGCCGAGCAGGTCGAGCGCGAGCGTCTGGAGTTGCTGTTGCAGGAGCTGCAGAACAAGGTCGAGGAAAACCCTCAACTGCAGAAGTTCAAGGATCAAATCCTGTTTGAAATCACCCAGGACGGCCTGCGTATCCAGATCATGGATGCCGAGAACCGGCCGATGTTCGACATCGGCAGCGCGCGTCTGCAGCCGTATTTCGAGGACATCCTGCTGGCCATGGCCGATACCATCAAAGCGGTGCCGAACAAGATCAGCATCAGTGGCCACACCGATGCCAAGCCGTATTCGGGCACTGGCGATTTCGGTAACTGGGAGCTGTCGGCCAACCGCGCGAACGCAGCACGGCGAGCGCTGGTTGCAGGGGGCTATCCGGATGGCCAGGTGGCGCGAGTGGTGGGCTATGCCTCGTCGTCGTTGTTCGACCGCAAGAACCCGTTCAACCCGGTCAACCGTCGCATCGACATCATCGTGCTGACCAAGAAAGCCCAGCGCAACATCGAAGGCGAGCAGGGTACACCTGAAGCTTCCAGCCAACCGGCTTCGCCAGCCCCAGCTGACGCACCGCCCGCCCCAGCCGGGGCGCAGGAAGCCCCGGTCCCGATGCAGCCGCGTGAACTCAGGCAAAAGCTGAACATCTTCGAAGATGGCACTTTGAAGATGGATGAGCAGAAGGATCAGTAGCGAGCGTTGGGGCTGCTTGGCAGCCCCTTCGGATCAGTAGCTGTCTTCGGGCAGGCTAGCGATGATCGAGCGGTAGCTGTTCATTCGCTGCGGCTTGATGCGGCCGTCTTCAAGGGCCTTTAGCAGTGCGCAGCCCGGCTCGCGATCATGCTTGCAATCGCGGAAGCGGCAAGTTCCGAACAGGTCGCGAAACTCGATGAACCCCTCCTCGACGTCGTCGCGGCTGACGTGGCCAAGGCCGAATTCGCGGATGCCCGGCGAGTCGATCAGGTCGCCCCCGTTGGGGAAATGATAAAGACGCGCGGTGGTCGTGGTGTGTTGACCTTGGCCGGACCATTCGGACAGGTCGCCCACCCGGGTGCCAGCTTCAGGCAGCAGGCTGTTGACCAATGACGACTTGCCCACGCCCGACTGGCCGACGAACACGCTGATGTGCCCGTCCAGCATCTGCTGCAGGCGCTGCATGCCGTCGCCCTGATGGGCGGAAACCTCCAGCAGCGGGTAGCCCAGGTCGCGGTAGACCTCGAGCAGCGCGTGCAGGCCGGGGCCATTGTCGGCGTCGATCAGGTCGGCCTTGTTCAGCAGTAGCAGCGGGCGGATGCCGGCATGCTCAGCGGCCACCAGATAGCGGTCGATCAGGTTCGGATGTGGCTCCGGTGCCGGGGCGAAGACGATGACGATCAGGTCGACGTTGGCTGCGACCGGCTTGAGCTGGCCGTGGTTGTTCGGCCGGCACAGCTCAGTGCTGCGTGGCATCTGCGCGACGATCACGCCGATGCCTTGGTTGCCAGCGCGCCAGACGACCCGGTCGCCGGTGACCAGTGCTGGCAAGTTGGCCCGCAGGTGGCAGCGGAATACCTGGCCGGCGACCTCGCCGTCCTGGGCCTCGACCTCCACCTGCACACCGAAGTGCGCGATTACCAGGCCCAGCTGTTCCGGCCCCAGATCGCCACCCTCCAGCTCCTGCAGCACGTGCTGTTCGCGTTTGGCGGCGCGAGCTGCGCGTTCGTTCTGGATTTTTTCGATACGCCAGTTCTGGCGCCGATTGAGCTGGCGTTTGGCCATGGACCTTCCAAGGAGGGGCAAATTGAAAACGGCAGGCAGTTTAGCACGCCAGGCCGATGACCATTCTGGTTACCTTTGCGCCAGGCATGCGCAGGTCGACCTCGCTAGGCTACTATGACGGCCTATACGAGGAGCCTTTTCATGCATAACCCACAGAACCTGATCTGGATCGATCTGGAAATGACCGGTCTGGACCCGGACCACGACGTCATCATCGAGATGGCCACCATCGTCACCGACAGTGAGCTGAACACGTTGGCCGAAGGGCCGGTGATAGCCATCCACCACAGTGACGAAGTGCTGGCGCGCATGGACGAGTGGAATACCCGCACCCATGGCGCCTCGGGCCTCACCCAGCGCGTGCGCGAAAGCAAGGTCAGCATGGCAGAAGCCCAAGCACAGACCATCGCGTTCCTCGAACAATGGGTGCCCAAAGGCAAGTCGCCCATCTGTGGCAACAGCATCTGCCAGGATCGCCGCTTCCTTTACCGCCATATGCGCGAACTGGAAAACTACTTCCACTACCGCAACCTCGATGTCTCCACGCTCAAAGAGCTTGCTGCGCGCTGGGCGCCGGAGGTTCGTGACAGCTTCAAGAAGGGCGGCACCCACCTGGCCCTGGATGATATCCGCGAGTCCATCGCTGAGCTGCGCCACTACCGCGAGCATTTCATCAAGGTGTGAACCCAAAGGGCGCGGATAATGTGCCTGCGCCCTCTTTTGGTGCCCGAAGCAACTGGTTAGACTGCGCGCCTTTCTCGCACGGACCCGCACCATGTTGCTGATGCTCTACCTGATAGCCATTACCGCCGAAGCGATGACCGGTGCGCTGTCTGCCGGCCGGCGCGGCATGGACTGGTTTGGCGTGGTGCTGATCGCCTGCGTGACCGCCCTGGGGGGTGGCTCGGTGCGCGACGTGCTGCTTGGGCACTACCCTCTGACCTGGGTAAAACACCCTGAGTACTTGGTGCTGACCAGCCTGGCAGCGCTCTTGACGATTTTCATCGCGCCTATGATGCGCCGCTTGCGCTCGCTGTTTTTGGTGCTCGATGCGTTGGGCCTGGTGGCGTTCACGCTTATCGGCTGCATGACTGCGCTGGAAATGGGGCAGGGCATGTTGGTGGCATCGATCAGTGGCGTGATCACCGGTGTATTCGGCGGGATTCTGCGGGATATCTTCTGCAACGACATCCCACTGGTGTTCCGTCGCGAACTCTATGCCAGCGTATCGTTCGCTGCGGCGTGGTTCTACCTAGGCTGCGTTTACTTCAAAGTGCCGGCGGAGCAGGCGATGCTGCTGACTTTGTTCGGTGGCTTTCTGGTGCGCTTGCTGGCCATTCGCTTCCATTGGGAAATGCCCAAGTTTCACTATAACGATCAGCAGTAGCTTGTGGTGGGTGCTGGCGATCACTGGCGCGCCTGAACCCTCAATCGCGATGGCCTCTTCGCGAGGACCCACCGCCAAAGGTTGGCACCCCACTATGGGTTTGGCTATCTGAGGCCATGCCGGGCCAATGCCCACTCGACATGCTCGCGCACCAGCTCCGACTCATCTTCGCGCCTGGCCTTCAACGCCTCGATCACCGGGATCGTCGAGGGCGCATTGCCCAGCCCCACCGCCAGGTTGCGCAAGAAGCGCTCATACCCCGCCCGGCGTAGTGGCCCGCCTTCGGTCTTGCGCAAGAACGTGCGTTCGTCCCACAGAAACATTTCAGCCAGCTCGGCGTTTTCCAGCCCATGGCGTGGCTGGAAATCCTGTTCCTTGCTGTAGTTGGCGAAGCGGTTCCACGGGCAGACGACCTGGCAGTCATCGCAGCCGAATACGCGGTTGCCCATCATGGCGCGCAATTCCACCGGGATTGGCCCACGTAGCTCGATGGTCAGATAGGAAATGCAGCGCCGTGCATCCAACACATAGGGCCCCACGAACGCCTTGGTTGGGCAGATGTCCAGGCAGGCCTGGCAGCGCCCGCAGTGTTCGCTGGTGTGCGCTTGATCCACCGGCAACGGCAGGTCGACGAACAGCTCGGCCAGAAAGAAGTAGCTGCCGGCCTTGCGATTGAGCAGCAGGGTATTCTTGCCTATCCAACCTAGCCCCGCCTGTTCGGCCAGGGCTTTTTCCAGCACCGGGGCGCTGTCGACGAAGGCGCGGTAGCCGAATGGGCCGATGGCCTCCTGAATGCGATCGGCCAGAAACTGCACGCGCTTGCGAACCAGTTTGTGATAATCACGGCCCAGTGCATAACGCGATATATAGGCCTTTTCAGGCTGGGCCAGGCGCTGGGCCATTTGCGTGTCGCCGGGAAGGTAATCCATCCGCAGCGAAACCACGCGCACAGTGCCGGGAATCAGTTGGTCGGGGTGGGCGCGCTTGCTGCCATGGGCGCCCAGGTACTCCATCTCGCCCTGATAGCCGGCGTCGAGCCAGCGTTGCAGATGCTGTTCGTGCTCCCCAAGGTCGACGCCGGCAATGCCTACGTGGGCAAAGCCGAGTTCTTGGCCCCAGATCTTGATGGATTGGGCCAGTTGGGCAAGGTCAGGTGTCAAGGCGGACATGGTGGGCAGGCAATACAGGCTCAGGTGCGTATAATTCTGCCAGACATTGGAGCCTTTGACCCTATGGCGCAGACCAAACACCCAAGCAATGCCCCTGAACTGCTGAGCAGCCTGACGGTCGCACACCTGCCGGCACGTGATTCCCAAGCCCACAAGGGTGACTTTGGCCATGTGCTGGTTGTGGGTGGAGACCTGGGCACTGCTGGCGCCGTTTTGCTCAGCGCCGAGGCGGCGCTGCGCTGCGGCGCGGGGCTTGTCAGTTTAGCGACTCGCCCGGAGCATGTGGTTGCGAGCTTGGCGCGCCTGCCGGAAAGCATGTGCCTGGGAGTCGAATCGGCCAACCAGTTGGTCGGGGTACTAGAGCGTGCGACGGTACTGGTGGTGGGCCCGGGGCTTGGGCAAGCGGCCTGGGGGCGCAGCTTGCTGTCGGCGGTGGCCAAGGCCGAGCGGCCGCAGGTTTGGGACGCCGATGCTCTGAACCTGCTGGCCAGCACACCCTTGGCGCTGCCCAGTGGTAGCATCCTCACCCCGCACCCCGGCGAGGCGGCGCGATTGCTGGGCATTTCCACCGAGGCGGTGCAAGCCGACCGTCCCGGCGCGGCGCGCAAATTGGCCCGCCGCTATGCCAGTATCTGCGTGCTCAAGGGCGCCGGTACCTTGGTGGCTGACCCCGCCGGCCGGTTGCTGGTGTGTGAGCGGGGCCATCCGGCGATGGCCGGTGCCGGCTTGGGCGATGTGCTGACCGGCGTGCTGGCAGCTTTGCTGGCCCAGGGGTTGGACGCCTGGAGCGCTGCAGGCCTTGGCGTATGGCTGCATGCCTGCGCCGGCGAGCGATTGGGCGTCAAAGGCAGAGGCCTGGCAGCCAGCGATCTGGCGCCGGTCATTCGAGAGTTGTTGGAGGAGCATTCTGCGTGTCTGGCTTAACCCTGTTTCTGGCCGATGAAGCGGCCACGGTCGATTTCGGCGCAAAGCTTGCCGAAGTGACCGGCGGTCGTGGCGTGATTTTTCTGGAAGGTGACCTGGGTGCTGGCAAGACCACGCTTTCCCGTGGCTTGATCCGCGGTCTGGGCCATACTGGTGCAGTGAAAAGTCCTACGTTCACAGTGGTGGAACCTTACGAAATCGGTGAAGTTCGCGCCTACCATTTTGATCTGTATCGCCTGGTCGATCCGGAAGAGCTGGAGTTCATGGGGATTCGCGATTATTTCGAAGGCGACCCACTGTGCCTGTTCGAGTGGCCACAAAAGGGTGCGGGCGTTTTGCCAAAGCCTGACCTGACCATTACCATAAGCCCCCAAGCGGGCGGCCGCTCGCTTGTCCTTAGGCCGCAGGGGGCTCGCGGCGAGGCCTGGTGCACTGCACTGGCCGAACACTATAAACAGTAAGTGGGGTAGGTATGCGCATACGCGCACTGGTCGCTGTGGTTGGATTGCTGCTGGCAGCGGTGACCGTTGACGCTCTGGCCGTCACACAAGTCAAGAGCGTGCGCCTGTGGCGCGCGCCGGACAACACGCGGCTGGTCTTCGATCTTTCTGGCCCCGTGCAGCATAGTGTCTTCACCCTCAGCGCGCCCGATCGCCTGGTGATCGACATCAATGGCGCGACCTTGGGCGCACCGTTGAAGGTATCCACAGCCAACACGCCAATCAGCAGTGTGCGTTCCGCCCAGCGCACGCCAACCGATCTGCGCGTGGTGGTCGACTTGAAAAAGTCGGTCACGCCCAAGAGCTTCACACTGGCGCCCAATGCCCAGTATGGCAACCGCCTGGTAGTCGACCTGTACGATCAGGAAGCCGACGCCATCGCGGCTACTGCACCGACGCCACCGCCTACTCCAACGCCAACCCCGGCGACCACGCCAGCCGTTCCGGTGAGCCCGGCTCAACCGGCGATCAAGCTGCCACCGGTGCCGAGTGGCAAGCGCGACATCGTCGTCGCCATCGACGCCGGCCATGGTGGTGAAGATCCAGGCGCCTCCGGCTCGCGCGGCCAGCACGAGAAAGACATCGTGCTGCAGATCGCCAAGGAGTTGCAGCGCCAGATCAACACCGAAAAGGGCTACCGCGCCGAGTTGACACGTACCGGTGACTACTTCATCCCGTTGCGCAAGCGCACCGAGATCGCCCGCAAGAAGGGCGCCGACCTGTTCATTTCCATCCACGCAGACGCCGCGCCATCGCGTGCCGCATTCGGCGCCTCGGTGTTCGCCCTGTCCGATCGGGGTGCCACGTCCGAGACGGCGCGCTGGCTCGCCGACACTGAAAACCGCTCTGACTTGATCGGCGGCGCCGGCAACGTCAGCCTTGATGACAAGGACCGCATGCTCGCAGGCGTGCTGCTCGACCTGTCGATGACTGCCACGCTCAGCTCAAGCCTGAACGTGGGGCAGAAGGTGCTCGGCAACATGGGCCGGGTGACATCGCTGCACAAGCAGCGGGTGGAGCAGGCGGGCTTCATGGTGTTGAAATCGCCCGACATTCCATCGATTCTGGTGGAAACCGGGTTCATTTCGAACAACAGCGAAGCGGCCAAACTGGCCACCGCCAGCCATCAACAAGCCCTGGCCCGCTCGATCCATACGGGTGTACGCCAGTACTTCCAGCAGAACCCGCCGCCGGGTACCTACGTGGCGTGGCTGCGCGACAGTGGCAAGATCGCCCAAGGGCCGCGTGAGCATACCGTGCGTCCGGGCGAAACCCTGGCGATGCTCGCTGTGCGCTATCAAGTCAGCGTGACCAGCCTGCGCAGCACCAACAACCTCAAGAGCGATGAGCTCAAGGTTGGCCAGCAGCTCGACATTCCTGCTACCACGCTGGCTGCACAATGAGTGGCGGCTCGCGCATACAGCTGCTAAGCCCGCGGCTGGCCAACCAGATTGCCGCAGGTGAGGTGGTCGAACGCCCAGCGTCGGTGGCCAAGGAGCTTTTGGAAAACAGCCTGGACTCCGGGGCCCGGCGCATCGATGTCGAGGTCGAGCAGGGCGGGGTGAAGTTGCTGCGTGTGCGCGACGATGGCAGCGGTATTTCCGCAGATGACTTGCCCCTGGCCTTGGCCCGTCACGCCACCAGCAAGATTCGCGAACTCGAAGACCTTGAAGGCGTTTTGAGCCTGGGTTTCCGAGGCGAGGCGCTGGCCTCGATCAGTTCGGTGGCGCGGCTGACCCTGACGTCGCGCACCGCCAGTGCAGGTGAAGCCTGGCAGGTCGAGACCGAAGGCCGTGACATGACACCCCGTGTGCAGCCCGCTGCGCACCCAGTCGGTACCTCGGTCGAGGTGCGCGACCTGTTTTTCAATACCCCGGCCCGGCGCAAGTTTCTCAAGGCCGAAAAGACCGAATTCGATCACCTGCAGGAAGTCATCCGGCGCCTGGCTCTGGCCCGCTTCGATGTGGGCTTTCATCTGCGCCATAACGGCAAGAGTATTCTCAGCCTGCATGAGGCCCATGATGAAACCGCCCGTGCGCGAAGGGTTGGTGCCATATGTGGCCCGGGGTTCATGGAGCAGGCGCTGCCGATCGATGTCGAGCGCAATGGCTTGCGCCTGTGGGGCTGGGTTGGCCTGCCGACGTTCTCGCGCAGCCAGGCGGACCTTCAGTATTTCTTCGTCAATGGCCGCGCGGTGCGGGACAAACTGGTCGCCCACGCCGTGCGGCAGGCCTACCGGGATGTACTGTTCAACGGTCGGCACCCGACTTTCGTGCTGTTCCTGGAACTAGAGCCCAACGGCGTCGACGTCAATGTGCACCCGACCAAGCACGAAGTGCGCTTTCGCGAAGGCCGTTCGGTGCATGACTTTCTCTACGGCACGCTGCACCGGGCCCTGGCTGACGTACGTCCAGAAGACCAGCTGGCCGCCCCAGCCGCTGTTCCCGAGCTGGCCCGAGCGACCGGCCAGCAAGCCGGCGAGTTCGGCCCCCAGGGTGAAATGCGCCTGGCCTCGCCTGTGCTCGAGCAGCCGCAGGCGCCGCAGCATGGCATTTCCAATGGCGGCAGTGGCGCAGGTTATCAGTACCAGTACACCCCGCGCCCCTCGCAGCCGTTGCCAGCCGCCGAGGCCCAGGCGGTTTATCGCGAGTTCTTCAAGCCGCTCAACGATGCTGCGCCAGCATCCACGGGGTTGCCAGAAAGCCAGGGCGACATCCCGCCCCTTGGCTACGCCCTGGCACAGCTCAAGGGTATCTACATCCTTGCCGAAAACGCCGTAGGGCTAGTGCTGGTGGATATGCATGCGGCCCATGAGCGAATCATGTACGAACGCTTGAAGGTGGCGATGGCCAGCGAAGGGCTCAGTGGCCAGCCACTGCTCGTGCCGGAAACCCTGGCGTTGAGCCAGCGCGAGGCTGATTGCGCCGAGGAACACGGCCAGTGGTTTCAGCGCTTGGGCTTCGAGCTGCAGCGGCTGGGGCCAGAAACCCTGGCGATCCGCCAGATCCCAGCACTGCTCAAGCAGGCCGAGGCCAATCGCCTGGTGCAAGACGTGCTCGCCGACCTGATGGAGTACGGCACCAGCGACCGAATCCAGGCGCATCTCAACGAGTTGCTCGGCACTATGGCGTGCCACGGCGCGGTGCGTGCCAACCGGCGCCTGGCAATCCCCGAGATGAATGCCCTGCTGCGCGACATGGAAAACACCGAGCGCAGCGGTCAGTGCAACCATGGTCGCCCGACCTGGACCCAGATGGGCCTGGACGATCTGGACAAACTTTTCCTGCGCGGTCGATGACATGAGCGGCAAGCCACCTGCAATTTTTCTCATGGGCCCGACGGCTGCCGGCAAGACCGACCTTGCCATCGAGCTGACCAAAGTGCTGCCTTGCGAGCTGATCAGCGTCGACTCGGCGCTGGTGTACCGCGGCCTGGACATCGGTTCGGCCAAGCCTTCCAAAGAAACCTTGGCGGCCTATCCGCACCGTTTGATCGATATCCGCGACCCGGCCGAAAGCTATTCGGCCGCTCAGTTTCGCACCGACGCCTTGGAGGCGATGGCCGACATCAGCGCGCGCGGCAAAATCCCGCTGCTGGTGGGCGGCACCATGCTCTATTACAAGGCGTTGATCGAAGGCCTGGCGGACATGCCGGCGGCCGATGCTGCCGTGCGCGCGGCCCTTGAGGCCGAGGCCCAGGCGCTGGGCTTGGTTGAGCTGCACCGGCAACTGGCACTGGTGGACCCGGAGTCGGCAGCGCGTATCCACCCCAACGACCCGCAGCGGCTTATCAGAGCGCTGGAAGTTTATCGGGTCAGCGGCCAGAGCATGACCGCTCACCGCCAGCGTCAATTCGCTGAAAGTAGCGCCGCAGACGCAGGCGCTGGCGGGCATTTGCCCTATACTGTCGCGAGTTTGGCGATCGCCCCGGCTGACCGTCACATTCTGCACAAGCGAATTGCGTTACGATTTTCGCAAATGTTGGAACAGGGCTTCGTCGACGAGGTCCGATCGCTGCGGGCCAGAAGTGACTTGCACGCCGGGCTGCCGTCTATACGGGCTGTGGGGTATCGACAGGTCTGGGATTACCTGGACGGCAAGCTGACTGAGAATGAGATGCGCGAACGCGGTATCATTGCTACTCGACAGCTGGCCAAGCGGCAGTTCACCTGGCTGCGTGGCTGGCCTGACGTGCACTGGCTCGACAGCCTGGCCTGCGACAATCTGTCCCGCACCTTGAAATACCTTGGGGCCGTCTCCATATTGAGCTGAGTCCCTGCTGATAGCCGTCTATTCTTGCGAAGAGGCGGCCTGAACTTATCGATTTTTGTGATTTTCCAATATTTATCCTTACAGGAGTGCGGCATATGTCAAAAGGGCATTCGCTACAAGACCCTTACTTGAATCAACTGAGAAAAGAAAAGGTCCCGGTTTCGATCTACCTGGTCAACGGGATCAAGCTGCAGGGCTCGATCGAATCTTTTGACCAGTTCGTGGTACTGCTGAAGAACACTGTCAGCCAGATGGTCTACAAGCACGCCATTTCGACCGTCGTCCCTGCTCGTCCGGTTCGCCTGCCAAGCCCGTCCGATTCCGAACACGGTGACAGCGAGCCAGGCAACGCCTGATAGGAGCCTGCATTGTTCTTTGAGCGCCACGGTGGTGGTGAGCGGGCGTTGCTCGTTCACTTGGAAGGTCAGAACCCTGAGGCGCGCGAAGACCCGCAGGAGTTTCAGGAACTGGCATTATCGGCCGGAGCCGACATCGTCTCCTTGGCCACGGTAGCCAGGCATCAGCCTACGGCCAAATACCTGATTGGCAGCGGCAAGGTCGAGGAATTGCGCGACCTGGTCAAAGCCGAACAGGTAGACCTGGTGATTTTCAATCACACCCTCACGCCCAGTCAGGAACGTAACCTCGAACGCGTCTTCGAGTGTCGCGTGCTTGACCGCACCGGGCTGATTCTCGACATCTTCGCCCAGCGGGCGCGTACCCATGAAGGCAAGCTGCAGGTCGAACTGGCACAGCTTGATCACATGAGCACGCGGCTTGTACGCGGCTGGACGCACCTGGAGCGGCAAAAGGGTGGTATTGGCCTGCGCGGGCCGGGTGAAACCCAGCTGGAGACCGACCGCCGTCTGCTGCGGGTGCGTATCCGCCAGATCAAGGGGCGCCTGGAAAAGGTGCGCAGCCAGCGTGAGCAGGCCCGTCGCGGCCGCAAGCGCGCAGACATTCCTTCGGTGTCGCTGGTTGGCTACACCAACGCCGGCAAGTCCACCTTGTTCAATGCGCTGACCGAATCAGCGGTATACGCGGCCGACCAGTTGTTCGCCACCCTGGACCCGACCCTGCGCCGGCTCCAATTGGCCGACCTGGGCCCGATCGTGCTGGCCGACACCGTGGGCTTCATTCGCCACCTGCCGCACAAGCTGGTTGAGGCATTTCGGGCTACGCTCGAAGAGTCGAGCAACTCCGATCTGCTGGTGCACGTGATCGACGCCCATGAGCCTGAGCGCATGGAGCAGATCGAGCAGGTGCTGGCGGTGTTGGGAGAGATCGGTGCCGAAGGCTTGCCGATACTCGAGGTCTATAACAAACTCGACCTGCTTGAAGATGTCGAGCCGCAGATTCAACGCGATGCCGATGGCAAGCCGCAGCGGGTCTGGGTATCTGCACGAGATGGACGTGGCCTGGAGCTTGTCGGCCAGGCGATTGCCGAGTTGCTGGGGGATGATCTGTTTGTCGGTACCCTGTGTCTTGAGCAGCGTTTTGCCCGCTTGCGCGCGCAATTCTTTGCCTTGGGTGCCGTGCAAAGTGAAGAGCATGACGAAGAAGGGCGCAGTCTGCTGAGTGTTCGTCTGCCCAGGGTCGAATTGAATCGCCTGGTCAGTCGGGAAGGCATGGAGCCGCAAGTGTTTGTCGAGCAACACACTTTGCAATAAATGCCCGGTGAGGTCGTCGGGCAGCAGTGGCAGGCATTCTGTAGCATTGGACGGCGCGCCGTGGGCGCGTCTTTGCTTTATCAGATGGAGAGCGCTATGGCTTGGAACGAGCCGGGTGGCAACTCGAACAATCAGGATCCCTGGGGCGGCCGTCGCGGTGGCGGCGGTGGTGGCGACAAGAAGGGTCCACCGGATCTGGACGAGGCCTTCCGCAAGCTGCAGGACAGCCTCAACGGCATGTTCGGCAGTGGCAAGAAACGTGGCGGCGGTGACCGCAATGTCGGCAAGGGTGGTGGCTTCGGGCTGCTGGGCATCGGCCTGGCGGTGCTTGCTGCAATCTGGCTGTACAGCGCCGTGTACGTGGTCGACGAGCAGGAGCAGGCCGTGGTGCTGCGCTTCGGCAAGTACTATGAGACGGTCGGTCCCGGCCTGAACATCTACTTCCCGCCAATCGATCGCAAATACATGGAAAACGTCACGCGCGAGCGTGCCTACACCAAGCAGGGGCAGATGCTCACCGAAGACGAGAACATCGTCGAGGTGCCGCTGACCGTCCAGTACAAGATCAGCAACCTGAAGGATTTCGTGCTCAACGTCGACCAGCCTGAGGTCAGCCTGCAGCATGCGACCGACAGTGCCCTGCGCCATGTGGTGGGTTCCACCTCGATGGACCAGGTGCTGACCGAGGGCCGTGAGCAGATGGCCGTGGATATCCGCGAACGCCTGCAGCGCTTCCTCGACAACTACCGCACCGGTATCACCGTCACCCAGGTCAACGTACAGAGCGCGGCAGCCCCGCGTGAAGTGCAGGAAGCCTTCGATGACGTGATCCGCGCCCGCGAAGACGAGCAGCGTGCCCGCAACCAGGCCGAGTCCTACGCCAACGGCGTGGTGCCCGAAGCCCGCGGTCAGGCGCAGCGCATCATCGAGGACGCCAACGGCTACCGCGATGAGGTCATCGCCCGTGCCAAAGGTGAGGCCGACCGCTTCACCAAACTGGTCGGCGAGTACCGCAAGGCCCCTGACGTCACCCGTCAGCGCTTGTACCTGGAGACCATGCAAGAGGTCTACAGCAATTCGAGCAAGGTCCTGGTCACGGCCAAGGATGGGCAGAACAACCTGCTCTATCTGCCGCTGGACAAAATGGTCGAAGGCAGCCGCAAAGCCGCCACGCCGGGCAGCAGCGTCAGCCCGTCGGCCAACGATGCGGCCGCGCGTACGGCGCAAGACCTGCAACAGCAACAGCAGCCGCTGCGCACTAGGGAGAGCCGCTGATGAGCAACCGATCGCTGATCGCCCTGATTGCCGTAGTGGTACTGGCTATCGTGGCCTGGAACAGCTTCTACATCGTGTCCCAGACCGAGCGGGCAGTGCTGCTGCGCTTCGGTAAGGTGGTACAGGCCGATGTCCAGCCTGGCCTGCACGTGAAGGTCCCGTACGTGAACCAGGTGCGTAAGTTCGATGCACGCCTGATGACCCTCGACGCACCGACCCAGCGGTTCCTGACTCTGGAGAAGAAAGCGGTGATGGTCGACGCCTACGCCAAGTGGCGCGTCAAGGATGCCGAGCGCTTCTATACCGCTACTTCCGGCATGAAACAGATTGCCGACGAGCGTCTGTCGCGTCGCCTGGAAAGCGGCCTGCGTGACCAGTTCGGTAAGCGTACCCTGCACGAGGTGGTTTCGGGTGAGCGCGATGCGCTGATGGCTGACATCACTGCATCGCTGAACCGCATGGCCAATAAGGAGCTGGGTATCGAAGTCGTCGACGTACGCGTCAAGGCCATCGACCTGCCCAAAGAAGTCAACCGCAGCGTGTTCGACCGCATGAGCACCGAGCGTGAGCGTGAAGCCCGCGAGCACCGTGCCAAGGGTAACGAGTTGGCCGAAGGTATTCGCGCCGATGCCGACCGCCAGCGCCGTGTGTTGCTGGCCGAAGCCTATCGCGAAGCGGAAGAGACCCGCGGTGACGGCGACGCCCAGGCGGCCGCCATTTATGCCAAGGCCTACACCCAGGACGCTGATTTCTACGCGTTCTACCGTAGCCTGCAGGCCTACCGTGAAAGCTTCTCCAGCAAGAGCGACGTGCTGGTTCTGGACGCGAAGAACGAGTTCTTCCGCTTCCTGGACAAGAGCAAGCCTTGATGCTCAGGCCCTGATCTTCATCCAGCGGCACCCCGCCTGGCAGCTAAAACACCAGGCGGGGTGCATCCTGAATGAAAAGGGGTGTATGATGCGGCAGCCGGGAAATTTCCCGGCTTTTTTGCGTCTGCAAGGTTGATTGGCCTAGCGCCAGTTGACGGTTTGGTCAGCTCGCAAGGCAATTCGAGGGTATCGGGTACGGTGGCTGCGCTGGGATCAGTGCTGCCCGTTGCTGTGCGCGATACCGGCTTTACTGACGGCTAGCCAGCTGGCGAGCCGCCCGGACCAGAGGGGAAATGGCGTAATGGCAACGGTAGACCGCTGGCTGCTGCCAGATGGCATCGAGGAAGTACTGCCACCTGAGGCTGCGCGTATCGAGATCGCGCGCCGCCAGGTGTTGGACCTGTTCCAGAGTTGGGGCTACGAGCTGGTCGTCACCCCGCATATCGAGTACCTGGAGTCGCTGCTGACCGGCGCCGGCCAGGACCTGGATCAGCGCACCTTCAAGGTGGTCGACCCGCAGTCGGGCCGCCTGATGGGCTTCCGCGCCGACTTCACCCCGCAGGTTGCGCGCATCGACGCCCACACCCTGCGACGTGAAGGCCCGAGCCGGCTGTGCTACGCAGGCAGCGTGCTGCACGCCCAGCCCCGCGCCCTGTCCACCTCGCGCAGCCCAATCCAGCTGGGTGCCGAGTTGTACGGCGACGCCAGCCCTACCAGCGACGTCGAAGTCATCAGCCTGATGCTCGCCACGCTGCAGCTGGCCGATGTTGCCGATGTGCACATGGACCTGGGCCACGTCGGTATCTACCGCGGCCTGGCGCGTGCGGCTGGCCTGTCGGGTGCGGTCGAGCAGCAACTTTTCGACGCCCTGCAGCGCAAGTCGGTCGATGAAGTGCAGGCGCTGACTGCCGACCTGCCCAAGGATCTGGGCAGCATGCTGCGTGCTCTGGTCGAGCTGTGCGGTGGTCGTGAAGTGCTGGCCGAAGCCCGTGTGCGCTTGGGTCGTGCGCCAGCCAGCGTGCTGGCTGCGTTGGACGACCTGCTGGCGATCGCTGACCGCCTGGCCGCGCGCTACCCGCAGCTGCCGCTGTACTTCGACCTTGGCGAGCTGCGCGGATACAACTACCACACCGGTGTGGTGTTCGCTGTATTCGTGCCGGGCGAGGGTCAATCGATCGCTCAGGGTGGGCGCTACGATGACATCGGGGCCGACTTTGGCCGGGCGCGTCCGGCTACCGGTTTCTCCACGGATTTGAAGACCCTGGTCACACTGGGGCGAGCGGAGGTCGTATTGCCAACTGGCGGCATCTGGATGCCGGACAGTGGCGACGCGGCCCTCTGGCAGCAGGTCTGCCAGTTGCGCAGCGAGGGCCAGCGTGTGGTCCAGGCTCTGCCTGGCCAGCCGTTGAGTGCTGCTCTCGAGGCGGATTGTGATCGGCAATTGATTCAGCAAGACGGGCGCTGGCAGGTTCTGCCGCTGACCCAGTGAGTTTCTGCGTCGGCAGTAGGCCGGCAACCAAGTTTGCGTGAATGAGGACCAATGTAATGGGTAAGAATGTCGTCGTCCTGGGCACCCAGTGGGGTGATGAGGGCAAAGGCAAGATCGTCGATCTGCTGACCGAACATGCTGCCGCTGTAGTGCGCTACCAGGGCGGCCACAACGCTGGCCACACCCTGGTGATCAACGGTGAAAAAACCGTTCTGCACCTGATTCCCTCGGGCATCCTGCGTGAAGGCGTCCAGTGCCTGATCGGCAACGGCGTAGTCGTTGCTCCAGACGCCTTGATGCGTGAAATCACCAAGCTGGAAGAGAAAGGCGTACCGGTGCGCGAGCGCCTGCGTATCTCTCCGGCAGCCCCGCTGATTCTGTCGTACCACGTGGCCCTGGACCAGGCCCGTGAAAAAGCCCGTGGCGAAGCCAAGATCGGCACCACCGGCCGCGGTATCGGCCCAGCCTATGAAGACAAGGTTGCTCGTCGCGGCCTGCGCGTTGGCGACCTGTTCCACCGCGAGCGCTTCGCCGCCAAGCTGGGTGAGCTGCTGGACTACCATAACTTCCAGTTGGTGAACTACTACAAAGAGCCGGCAATCGACTTCCAGCAGACCCTGGACGAGTGCATGGCCTATGCCGAACAGCTCAAACCGATGATGCTCGACGTCACCGCCGAGCTGCACAACCTGCGCCGCGCCGGCAAGGACATCATGTTCGAGGGTGCTCAGGGTTCGCTGCTGGACATCGACCACGGTACCTACCCGTACGTCACCAGCTCCAACACCACTGCAGGTGGCATCTCCACCGGTTCCGGCGTTGGCCCGATGTACCTGGACTACATCCTGGGCATCACCAAGGCCTACACCACTCGCGTGGGTTCCGGCCCGTTCCCGACCGAATTGTTCGACGAAACCGGCGCCACCCTGGCCAAGCGTGGCCATGAGTTTGGTTCGACCACCGGCCGTGCTCGCCGTTGCGGCTGGTTCGACGCCGTCATCCTGCGCCGCGCCATCGACGTCAACAGCATTTCGGGCATCTGCCTGACCAAGCTGGACGTGCTCGACGGCCTGGAAACCATCAACATCTGCGTTGGCTACAAAAACGAGAACGGTGCCGTCATCGATGCCCCGTCCGATGCTGACAGCTACATCGGCCTAGAGCCGGTGTACGAAGAGATGCCGGGCTGGAGCGAATCGACCTTGGGCGTGAAAACCCTGGAAGAGCTGCCGCAAGCTGCGCGTAACTACATCAAGCGTATCGAAGAGCTGGTAGGCGCCCCGATCGATATCATTTCGACCGGCCCTGACCGCAACGAAACCATCGTTCTGCGCCATCCGTTCGCCTGATCCTCATCCAGGTTGAGCCAACGCCGCGCTCCTGAAAAGGAGCGCGGCGTTTTCATTTGGGTAGGCGATTGGTCGGCCTCCTAGACCTTGGCGTATCTCCCCGCTGCCTGCGGCACAACCCTTGCTGTAAGAAGTCTCTGTAGATGCCATCAAAGTAGTGGCGCCAGAAAACACGAGGGTTACACCGTGTCTGCAATCCTTTCATTGTTACGAAGCCGCCTCTTGCGGCCTGTGTTTGTTGCCCTTGGTATCGCCCTTTTGGTGCAGGTACTGGTTGCCGTTGCGCTGACCCGAAGCACCGTTACGGCCTTGGAGGCTGACCTGGGCGAGCGTCTGGGCCATGACAGCCGCCAGCTCGCCAACGAACTGGAGCAGGCAGGAGAAGACGTGCGCACCGGGCTGCTGAGCCTTTCCAGCAGCACCCGCCAGCGCTTGAGCGCGGGGCTTTCCACCCGCTTGCAGGACGAGCAGCGACAACTGCGTGCCACCTTGGAAAAAAACCTCAAGGACTCGGCCAACGATATGGCTGAGCTGCTGGCCTCGGTGGCCCCACGGGCGATCTGGGACAACGATGTACCGGTGCTTTCCGAGTTCGCCCGCCGCGCCCAGCGCAACCCCAATGTTCTATTCGTGATCTACGACGATGCTCAGGGCCAGCACCTGACTCGGTATCTGAACCGGCAGAACCCGATCAACCAGGCCTTGATCGAAAAGGGCCAGGGCGAGCGGGCACTGGACAAGGTGCTGGAGGCGGCACGCCGCGACCCGGCGGTGTATTACGTCGAAGCCTCCATCAACCCCAACGGTGCCGAGATAGGCAAAGTGCTGATGGGCGTTTCAACGGCGGGCGTTGACCAAGAGCTCAAAGCGCTCGACCAGCGCTTCAGCGCTTTGATCGCCAGTGGCGAGCAACTGGTGGGCGACAGCCTCGGCGCTGCGGCGGCCGATAGCGGCAAGGCCCTTCGCGAGCGCCTGGAAACCGCGCAGGCCAGCGCCAGTGCCATGCAAGCCAACACCGCACAGAGCGTGCGCGAGGCGGCGGCCGAGCTGCGCTGGCGCATTGGCCTAGGTTTGGTCGTGGTGGGGCTGGGCGTGCTGTTGGTGGTGGCCGTGGTACTGGGGCGCCGGGTGTTGAGCAAGTTGCGCCTGTTGATCACTGCCCTCAATGACCTGGCGGCCGGGGAGGGCGACTTGACCAAGCGGGTGCCCCTCGACAGCCGTGACGAGATTGGCGACATGGCTTCGGCGGTCAACCGCTTCGTCGACAAGTTGCAGCCGATCGTGCGCGAGGCCGGCGAAGTGGCACAGCGTACGGGTGTCGAAATTGACGCGATGGCCCAGCGCAACGCCGGTGCCGATGCCGCTGCTGCTTTGCAGCGTGACGAAGTGGCCGCCAGCCTACTTGACCTGTCGAGCATGGCTGACGAGGCCCAAGCCGAAAGCCACGCCATGCAGGCGGCATTGCAGCAGGTTGTGGATATTCGTCAGGCGACCGACGAAAACAGCCGATCTTCGACGCAGCTGGCAAGCCTGATCGAGAACCTTGCCGGCCAGGTCGACACGGGCTCCCAGGTGATCGAGCGCCTGGCCAAGCAGAGCGAACAGATCGAGGTGGTGCTGACCGTCATTCATGGCATTGCCGAGCAGACCAATTTGCTGGCCCTCAACGCGGCAATCGAAGCCGCGCGCGCTGGTGAGACTGGCCGTGGGTTTGCGGTAGTAGCCGACGAGGTGCGCGCACTGGCGAGCAAGACGCAGAGCTCGACGGGCGATATCCAGGCGCATATCGCCGCCTTGCAGAAAGGCGCGAAAGAGGCGGTGGCGACCATCGGGCAAGCCGGGCTGAAAGCGAGCGAAGGGCTGTTGGTGTTGCGTGACAACGAGCGGCGTCAGCAGTCGGTGCAGGCTGCCGTGGAGCAAGTGCACGCCGCCATTGGCCTTGCCACCCGCGCCGCAGAACAACAGGCGCACGGCGCCCAGGCGGTGCGCGGACGTGTCGAGAACATCCATGCCCAGGCCGAGCGTTCGGCAGAGGTGGTCATGCAGACCACGGCCAGCAGCAAGGTGCTGGATGACCTGGCGGCGCAGTTGCGGGCGAGCCTTGGCCAGTTCCGCGCTTAATTGCAGTTACTGCACAGCGCACGAGCCCTGGATCCCCGTGTTAGCGGACTTGCCCGCTAACACGGGCGAAGCCCTGCTATCCAGCGAGAGCTGCTAGTTTCTGGGTGACACTGATAAAGAGGCACGTTGCTGGTCCTGAAGGTTCATGAACGGGCCTTGCACGAGGGGTTAGACTACTACTGAGCAACGCCGAATCTAGCACTTTAAAAAATTTCCCAATTGAGTCGACATCATTTCCAAACTGTAGGAAACGTCGCAAATATGCCTTTTTAAAGACTCTGATGTTGCGTGGGCAGTCAGGTGGAGCTAGTGTCGATTGAATCCGAAGCCGGGAGCTGTCATCCGCAACTCGCTTCGTAAACCACATTAGTATGATGATGATCATGGACCATCGTCGTATGGGCCCAATATTTACCAAGGAGAGGTAAAGATGGCTTTCGATGCCTATATTCAAATCGCAGGGATCACTGGCGAAGCGCTCGATGAGCAGTACGCCAACTGGATCGAAATCATCGGCTACAAGTTCGGGCCAACCAGAGCACCTCTGCCACCGCTAGCTCCGCGGGTGGTGCATCATCAGGTCGCACAACCCTTACCAACTTCTCCTTCACCAAGTACCTTGACAGTGCCAGCTGCAAGCTGCTGGAGGCGAGCTGTGCCGGGCAGCACCTGAAGGAAGTGAAGCTTGTGCTGTGCCGTGCGAGTGGTGACAAGCTTAAGTACTACGAAGTCGTTCTGGAAGAAGTGATCATCGCCGACTACGCCCAGAGCGCCAGCGCTGGTGTGCCGGTGGAAGTGATACAGCTGGACTATGGGCGTATCAGAACCACCTACACGCGTCAGAAACGTCATGACGGCAGTGCCGGCGGCAACGTCACGGGCGGATGGGACCGTATCAACAATAAAAAGTACGCGTGAGGTGCGAGCATGTCCGAAGCGCGCAGCTACATCAATACACAAGCGCAGTCCTATGAGTCGCTAAAGAGCGACACACCTATGAACGCAAACCAGCGCGCCAAATTTGATGTGTTGAATGCCCATATCGCCAACACCGTTGTTTTTCCTGGCGAACTGATCATCGTTGGTGATCCGAGCACACCATCCTGTACTGCCTATGAGGCATTTCTCATGGATAAGGCGCTACGCATACACCTCGATATCGAATTAAATGGTGGTGGAGTTGATGGGTTTCTTCTGGAGAATTTTGAGCTGCTGCAGAACTTTCTGGCCCATGCCTCTATCGGCGCTGGCACATCTTCTGACGCTTGGAGCAAGCACCTTGAAGCAATCAAGAAAACGTTACAGGAAATTGAGCTGCTACACCAACACTACCTGCATCGAGGCACCTTGGCGGCGCGTGATGAGTTTTACGCGAAGCGCACTTCTTTATTTTTGAGGTTGGAGGGTCAGCTAGACAGTATGGCTGCATATGGGGCGGGCTTACGCAGTCAGGGTAAAATAAAGCATGCGCTGGATATATCTACAAAAAGATATCTTAATAGTGGTGAGATCAAAGGCTATGCAGAAAAGATATCAGGTGTGGCAAGGGCGGCTAATTGGATAAAGAAAGGTACGTATTTGGGAGTGGCGCTTGATGTGGCGTCAACGGAATTGTCCATTCGTAATGCTTGTTTGCTTGGGCGGGAGGATGAGTGTAGAAAGGCTCAGTATGTCGAGAGGAGTTCGCTAGTTTCGAGTTTGGGGTTAGGAGGAATAGTTGGATACGTTGGGGGCGTAATAGGGCCAATAGCATGTGTTGCGATGGGTATCCCCTCTGGTGGAACGGCAACTGTTGCATGCGTAGTATTTGGGGGCGCGGCCGGAGGGATTGCCGGCGGTGAGTTTGGCGAGCTTTTGGGAGAAAGGGTTGGAGAGATTTTTTATGAGGCAGCGAAATGATTAACATGCACCTGGTAGCACTTAGTGTGCTTGTAATCATCTCGCCTTTTCTTATGTTGGGTGTTTGGGTATTTGTTGCGTATAGATATCTGGATCGTATTGAATCAATTTTGTCAAAAAGCCGAATGGTGGCTGTAAATAGAGAAATCTATACCCATGCTGGCTTGCTCGGAAGGGTCATGCGTCTAGGTTCCATTTCTGCAATGCTATCTATGAAGCATTTTAGTGTCAGAAAAGGGTTGTTAGATGACGATGATGTTAATAAGACTCCCGCCGATCTGCAGAGGCTGCTGGTGCGTTTATGGGCTGCACAAATTTTTTTGATCGCACTGATTGTGTTGTTTTTTGTTTGGATAGAATACGGGGGTTGAGGCCGTGTGTTGTTCAGAGATTCAGAATGCTCCCCGCCTAGAGCCATTTTCAAGCCTTATTTTTTCTTCGGTCGTTGTTGTGTCTGCGGTAAGGTGTTGGATGCCGTAACACGATAGTCAGTGCTCGGTCACTTAGATTCGTTTCTGATTTTTATCAATGTCCAGTAGAAGTGGGCAATTTACATCAGAAGTACTGAGAGTATTTTCAAGTTTTGCAGGAACCTGCCCCGTACCTGATAGTAGCCCGGGGCTGATCTCAAGCCTTATTCAAATACATCCGCGTAGTCAGCAAATACACGGGCAACCCCGACACCACAATCAACAACGCCGCATAAGGCGCAGCCGCCGCGAACTCGACGTTGGCCGTATGGGCCCAAACTTCGGTGGCCAGGGTGGTCATGCCAGTCGGGCTGAGCAGCAGAGTGGCAGTGAGCTCCTTCATGGCATCAAGAAACACCAAAGCAAAGGCCGCCGCCATCGCCGGGAAGATGATCGGCAGGGTCACCCGGCAGAATGCTGCGAAGCTACTGGCCCCAAGGGTGCGGGCAGCCTCTTCGAGGGTCGGCGAAGCTTTGTTCAGCGCGGTACGCACGGGGGCCTGGGCCAGCGGTAGGAACAGCAGTGCATAGGCCAGTAGAAGCAGTGCGGTGGTCTGGTACAGCGCTGGCACGTAGTGCAACGAGAACACCACCAGCGCTAGGGCGATCACCAAGCCGGGCAGGGCGTGCAGCAGGTACGGCAGGCGTTCTGCCCACATGGCCAGGCGGCCTTTGTAGCGCACCACCAGGAAGCTGACCGGCAACGCCAACAGCACACAGACGCCCGCCCCCCCCAGTGAAACCGACAACGAGGTCAGCAGAGCCTTGCTGATCGCGGCCACCGGGAAGGCTGCCGAAGAGCCCACGCTCAGCCAGTAACCCAGCATCGCCAGCGGAATCCCGCTGCCGAGAATGGCCAGGCCCAGGCAGAACAGTTGCCCCAAAGGCATCCAGCCGCGCAGGCGCACAGGTTGCCCGCGGCGTGCTACGCCCTGGCCAATACGCACATGGCGAGCCTTGCCGCGCACTCGCAGTTCAAGCCACAGCATCAGCAAGCACAGTGCAAGCAGTACTGCTGAGAGCATGGCCGCATTGGCGTTGCTGAATTCCAGCTCGAACTGTTGGTAGATCGCCGTGGTGAAAGTCTGCAGCCCGAGGATCGACAAGGCACCGAACTCGACCAGCATGTGCAATGCGATCAGCAGCGCGCCGCCAAGTATCGACGGCCACAACAGTGGCAGAGTGATTTTGCGGAACACGCCCCAGCGGCTGTAGCCCAGTGTGCGTGCAGACTCTTCCAGCGAAGTGTCGAGATTGCGCAGGGTAGCGGCCACCGGCAGGAATACCAGTGGGTATTTGGACAGCGCCATGACCATGATCGCCCCGCCCAGCCCTTCGAAGTCCGAGCTCAGCGACACCCAGGTGAAGCTGCTGATGAACGACGGCACTGCGAACGGCAGGCACAGCACCACGCCCCATAGCCGGCGGCCGGGCAGGTTGCTGCGCTCCAGTAGCCAGGCCAGAGCCAGGCCTACGACCATGCACGCCAGCGTCACCCCAGCCATGAGCAGCAGGGTATTGCGCATCAGGCCCCAGACGAAGGGACGCCAGAGTAGGTGCAGTGCTTCCCGCCACCCAGCTTCCCAGGCCTTCATGGCGACGTACAGCAACGGCAGCAGGCTCATCGCCACCAGGAACAGCACAGGCAGCACCACCCAGGTCGATGGGCGCTTGCGGCGCGGTACGAAGCGTACCGGCACCGGCTGGGACAGGGCGGCAGTCATCAGAGCAGGCCGACCTCGCGTTCAAGCTCGATCGCTTCCTCGGCATTGCCCAGATCGGCAGGCGAGATTTTCGGTGGGCGCAGGTCTTCGAACGGTTTCAGTCCGCGATCGGAAACCATGCCCTTGTGCAGCGGGTACTCGGCGGTGGTCTGGGTGATCACGCGCTGGCCTTCTTCGCTGGCCATCCAGTTGAGCAGCGCCTGTGCCTCTTTCGGGTGTTTGCTGGCCTTGACCACGGCGGCGCCGGAGATGGTGACCAGGTTGCCGGCATCGCCATCGGCCAGGTAGTAGAGCTTGCTGTCCAGCTTGCCGCGCTCGCGCTCAAGTGCATACCAGTAGTAGTTGTTCACCAGGACCGCAGCGACTTCACCCTTTTCGACGGCCTTCATGGCGACCATGTTGTTGGTGTACGTCTTGCCGAAGGCCTTGAGTCCAGTCAGCCATTCTTCGGTGGCCTCACGCCCGTGCATCTTCAAGATGGCCACGGCCTGCTCCTGGAAAGCGCCGCTGGTCGGCACATAGCCTACGCGACCTTCCCACTCCGGGCTGGCGAAGTCCATGACCGTTGTCGGCAGGTCTTTTTCGTCCACCTTTTTCGGATTGAAGACCACGATACGGGTACGCGCCGTGATACCCATCCAAGTGCCGTTGGCGCCTACATATTCCTTGGGCACCATGTTGGCTGTGGCGTCATCGATCTTAGCCAGCAGGCCCAGTTCGCCCAGGTTGTTCAATGGTGGGGATTCTTCGGTGTAGATCAGGTCGGCTGGCGAGCGGTCGCCTTCTTCGATGACCTGGCTAGCCAGCTGGTTGCTGCTGCCCTTGCGGATATTGATGTGGATGCCGGTCTTGGCCTCATAGGCCTTGGCGATGGCTTCGCCGATTTCCTTGTGCTGGCCGTTGTACAGGGTCAGGGTGACCGGCTCATCTGCCATGGCGGCCGGGGCGCCGATCACCAGGCTCAGAATTGCGGCTGCCAGGGTGCGCATCAGCGGTTGCGGGCGGATCGTCATGCGGGTACTTCCTCGCTTACGGCTACATATTCGGAAACAATGGTAAACGAAATCGTTTCTCATGTGGCCGGCTGACGAGAAATTCATGGGCAGACCGATGGGCAATGCCGCCGCTGCCAGGGGAGGGGATAAGAAATGCAGGCAAGAAAAAACCCACTAGCAAGCTAGTGGGTTTTTGTATGGTGCCCAGGAGAAGACTCGAACTTCCACGACCGTTAAGTCACTGATACCTGAAACCAGCGCGTCTACCAATTCCGCCACCTGGGCAAAGCTTTACATCATCTGCTGAATGCGACTATCGTTCGCTTCACACAGTAGTAACAGATCCTTGGTCATCTGTTACTTGAAATACTTGGTGCCCAGGAGAAGACTCGAACTTCCACGGCCGTTAAGCCACTGATACCTGAAACCAGCGCGTCTACCAATTCCGCCACCTGGGCACACATTTCGAGATTACCTGATGCTTTACAGCGCCGCTCATCTCTACTACAACTTCGGGGTTGTCCGTCGTTGTGGTGCGCACTATACGGACGGCCTCGGGGGCTGTAAACCCCCCAAGCAAAAAAAATTTCAAAAAATTCAACTTGTTGATTCCGAAGGCCATTTGCCCCTCTTTATATGCAGCAGCGGGGGCTGTCCAAGGCTGACATTTCCGGTTTCAATACGCACATGCCAGAATTCCTATCTATATATACCAAGGTGAACCCCTTCTGATGGCCGATTGGCAATCCCTCGATCCCGAGGCCGCTCGCGAAGCGGAAAAATACGACAACCCTATCCCCAGCCGTGAGCTGATCCTGCAGCGCCTTGCCGACCGTGGCGAACCGGCCGCGCGTGAGGAGCTGGCGGCAGAATTCGGTCTTCATGAGGAAGACCAGATCGAAGCGCTACGCCGCCGACTGCGCGCCATGGAGCGCGACGGCCAGCTTATCTATACCCGGCGCGGCACTTATGCCCCGGTGGACAAGCTCGACCTTATCTGCGGCCGCGTCTCCGGCCACCGTGACGGTTTTGGTTTCCTGATCCCTGATGACGGCAGTGAAGACCTGTTCCTGAGCCCTGCGCAGATGCGCCTGGTGTTCGACGGCGACCGCGCCCTGGCCCGTGTTTCTGGCGTCGACCGCCGTGGCCGTCGCGAAGGCGTGCTGGTCGAAGTCGTCTCCCGTGGGCATGAAAGCGTAGTCGGCCGCTACTTCGAAGAAGGCGGCATCGGCTATGTCACTCCGGACAACCCGAAGATCCAGCAGGAAGTGCTGGTAACCGCCGGGCGCAACGGGGGGGCCAAGATTGGCCAGTTCGTCGAGATCAAGATCACCCACTGGCCTACGCCGCGCTTCCAACCCCAGGGTGATGTGGTCGAGGTGATCGGCAACTACATGGCCCCGGGCATGGAAATCGACGTTGCCCTGCGCAGCTACGATATCCCCCATGTCTGGCCAGACGATGTGGTCAAGGAAGCGCGCAAGTTCCGCTCCGAAGTCCAGGAGAAGGACAAAGAGAAGCGTATCGACCTGCGCCATCTGCCATTCGTCACCATCGACGGCGAGGACGCGCGCGACTTCGATGACGCCGTGTACTGCGAACCCTTGGGCAAGCTGCGCATGTTCTCCGGTGGCTGGCGCCTCTACGTGGCAATCGCCGACGTGTCCAGCTACGTGCGCCTGGGTTCTGCCCTGGATAACGAAGCCCAGCAACGCGGCAACTCGGTCTATTTCCCCGAGCGTGTGGTGCCGATGCTGCCTGAGGAGCTTTCCAACGGTCTTTGCTCGCTGAACCCGCACGTCGATCGCTTGGCCATGATCTGCGAAATGACCATGAATAAAGCCGGCCAGATGGTCGACTATCAGTTCTACGAAGGCGTCATCCACTCCCATGCCCGGCTGACCTACAACAAGGTCAGCAGCATGCTTGAGCATGCCCGTACCCGCGAGGGCAAGGCGCTGCGTGAAGAGTACAAAGCGGTTCTGCCGGACCTCAAGAACCTGTACAACCTGTACAAGGTGCTGGTAGATGCTCGTCATGCCCGTGGTGCCATCGACTTCGAAACCCAGGAAACCCGGATCATCTTCGGGGAAGATCGTAAGATCGCGGAAATCCGCCCGACGGTGCGCAACGATGCGCACAAACTGATCGAAGAGTGCATGCTTGCGGCGAACGTTGCCACTGCAGCGTTCCTGCAAAAGCACGAAGTCCCGGCTCTTTATCGGGTGCATGACGGCCCGCCACCGGAACGTTTGGAAAAACTGCGCGCGTTCCTCGGCGAACTTGGGCTGACCCTGCACAAGGGCAAGGACCCATCGCCGAAGGACTATCAAGCACTGCTGGCGAGCATTGCAGGGCGCCCGGACTTCCATCTGATCCAGACCGTGATGTTGCGTTCGTTGAGCCAGGCGGTGTACAGCACCGACAACAACGGCCACTTCGGCTTGAACTACGAGGCGTACACGCACTTCACCTCGCCGATCCGCCGTTACCCGGACTTGCTCGTGCACCGTGCAATCCGAAGCGTCATCCGCTCCAAGGTCGACACCCCGCACGTCAAGCGTGCCGGTGCCATGAGCATCCCCAAGGCGCGTATCTACCCGTACGATGTGAATGCTCTGGACCAGCTTGGCGAGCAGTGCTCGATGACCGAGCGCCGCGCTGATGAAGCTACCCGCGATGTGGTCAACTGGCTCAAGTGCGAGTTCATGAAAGACCGCGTGGGCGAGACCTTCCCAGGTGTGATCACAGCGGTCACCGGCTTTGGTCTGTTCGTCGAACTGACTGACATTTATGTCGAAGGCCTGGTGCATGTCAGTGCGCTGCCCGGTGACTATTACCACTTCGATCCGGTACACCACCGCCTGTCCGGCGAGCGTACGGGTCGCAGTTTCCGTTTGGGCGACACCATCGAGGTCAAGGTCATGCGCGTTGACCTCGACGAGCGCAAGATCGACTTCGAAGTCTCTGAGCAGCAGCTCAGTGCGCCTGTCGGCCGTAAAGGCCGTGGTAGCGCTACGCCGCAGAGTGAAGCGGGCGAAGCCGCGCCTCAAGCGCCAGTCGGAGCCAGGGCCACTCCCAAGCCGCGCAGCCGCAAAAGCGAAGCGGCCGAAGCGTACTTCCCCAAAGACGCCGTGCAGCGTAATGCTGAAGTGCGCAAGAGCCGCGAGATGAAAAAGGCACTGATGAGCGAGGCGCGCAGTGGTGGCCACGCCAGCAGCAAGTCTGACAAGGGTGCCAAAACGTCCGGCAAGCCGACCAAGCACCGTAAAGGCCCGTCGAAGTCCGGCGCGCCACGCAAGAGCAAGAACAAGTCATGAGTCAGCTGGAAAAAATCTACGGCGTACACGCCGTGCAGGCATTGCTGCAGCATCATCCCAAGCGGGTCAAGCAGATCTGGCTGTCTGAGGGGCGCAGCGAGCCGCGCATGCAGGCGCTGTTGGCACTGGCCGCAGAAAACCGGGTGCCGGTCGGCCAAGCCGAGCGCCGTGAGATGGATGCCTGGGTCGAGGGTGTGCACCAAGGCGTCGTTGCCGAGGTCAGCCCGAGCCAGGTGTGGGGCGAATTGATGCTCGAGGAGTTGCTTGAGCGTACTGAAACGCCGCCGCTGATTTTGGTGCTCGATGGCGTGACCGACCCGCACAACCTTGGCGCCTGCCTGCGCACCGCCGACGCTGCCGGTGCAACGGCAGTGATTGTGCCCAAGGACAAGTCGGCCACCCTGACACCGGTGGTGCGCAAGGTCGCTTGCGGTGCAGCCGAGGTGATCCCGCTGGTAGCGGTGACCAACCTGGCGCGCACACTGGAGAAGCTGCAGCAGCGTGGCCTTTGGGTGGTCGGGACTGCCGGCGAGGCCGAGCAGGAGATTTATCAGCAGGACCTTACCGGCCCGCTGGTGATGATCATGGGTGCAGAAGGCAAGGGCATGCGCCGGTTGACCCGGGAGCATTGCGATTTCCTCGTGAAACTGCCCATGAGTGGTAGCGTCAGCAGTTTGAACGTGTCGGTGGCCACAGGCGTCTGCCTGTTCGAAGCCGTGCGCCAGCGTCAGGCCAAGCGCTGATATCCAGCCTGCTTCTGCCCTTGCGGGTCAATCCGCTCCGATCACTATCGCGTAGGCTCATGCCTTGCGCGGTTGTGGTAGGAGCGGGTTCACCCGCGAACGGGCCATCAGCCTGTGAATATGTATCAGGCTGTTCAAATAATCACCAATCACCTTGCTTGTGCGCCAAGCCTTCTCTACAATTGCGCCCCTTGCCGAGCTGGCAGGCGCCCATGTGCCTTCCCTCCGTGCAAGACATACAGTGTCATTCACTCCTTGTCTGACCAGATTCGCTGGCAGACTACTAACCCGTAAGGAGCATTCATGCGTCATTACGAAATCATCTTCCTGGTTCACCCGGACCAGAGCGAGCAAGTCGGCGGCATGGTTGAGCGTTACACCAAGCTGATCGAAGAAGATGGCGGCAAAATCCACCGCCTGGAAGACTGGGGCCGTCGTCAACTGGCCTACGCAATCAACAATGTTCACAAGGCTCACTACGTGATGCTGAACGTTGAGTGCACCGGCAAGGCCCTGGCCGAGCTGGAAGACAACTTCCGCTACAACGATGCCGTTATCCGTAACCTCGTCATCCGTCGCGACGAAGCCGTAACCGGCCAATCCGAGATGCTGAAGGCTGAAGAAAACCGCAGCGAGCGCCGTGAGCGTCGTGAGCGTCCTGAGCATGCTGAATCCGCCGATGGCGACGACAGCAATGACAGCGACTCCAGCGATAACGCTGACGAGTAATCCACGGACCTTTAGAGGAGCCTATTAAATGGCACGTTTCTTCCGTCGTCGTAAATTCTGCCGCTTCACTGCTGAAGACGTGAAAGAGATCGACTTCAAAGATCTCAACACCCTGAAAGCTTACGTATCCGAAACCGGCAAGATCGTTCCAAGCCGTATCACCGGTACCAAAGCTCGTTATCAGCGTCAGCTGGCTACCGCTATCAAGCGCGCCCGCTTCCTGGCCCTGCTGCCCTACACCGACAGCCACGGCCGCTGAGACCGGGTCGTCGACAAGCAGTAAGGGATTAGCATGCGAGCGTTAGCAAGTTTCATCATGCGCGGTCGTGTGCAGGCCACCCTGGTGGTGGTCATCAGCGCGGTACTGCCGCTGCTGTTCTGGTTGAGTGCCGCTGCCGGCAGCCTTGTGCTGCTGCGGCGTGGGTTCAAGGATGCTTCAACGGTCGTCGCTGGCGGCCTGCTGGCCGGGCTGGCCGTGTGGGTCATGGGCGATCCGATCACCTTTTTGGTGATCACCGGTGCCCTGGGCCTGGCCGCGCTGCTGCGCGCCGAGCATCCCTGGAGCCGTGTGCTGCTTGCCAGTGCCGTGTTCGCCGTGGTTTTCAGCCTCGTGCTCGACATGGCGCTGGCGCAAACCTTCGATGTGCTGGCCAAGGCATTTGCCGAAGCCATGCCGAAAATCGAAGGGCAGCCGGTGCTCTCCGGTGAGCTGATCCGCCCTGTGCTGGTCGCCTCTACAGCAGTGACGGTGCAATTGTTCAGCGTGTTGGCCCTGGTGCTGGCGCGTTATTGGCAGGCAGCGTTGTACAACCCTGGAGGCTTCGGCCGCGAGTTTCGCGCGTTGAGGTTGCCAAAGCAGACCATGGCGGTATTGGTGGCAGTGATGGTGGTGGCTCCGTTCATCGGGTCGCAATTCATCATCCTGGCATCGGCATCCAGCCTGGTTCTGGTGCTGGCCGGCATCGCTTTGATGCATGGGCTGGTGGCACAGGGGCGACTGGCCGGTTTCTGGCTGGTGGGCATGTACGTGACGTTGCCGCTGATCATGCAGCTGATCTACCCGTTGCTGATGGTCCTGGCCATTGTCGACAGCCTGATTGATTTTCGCGGTCGCAAGTCCCCTCCGGGGAAAGACTCCGCGAACGGTGAAGGTTAAAAGTTAAGAGGTTTTACCAAATGGAACTGATCCTGCTGGAAAAAGTCGCTAACCTGGGCAACCTGGGCGACAAAGTAAAAGTTAAGGCTGGTTACGGCCGTAACTTCCTGCTGCCATTCGGCAAGGCCACCGTTGCCAACGCCGCCAACCTGGCTGCGTTCGAAGAGCGTCGCGCCGAGCTGGAAAAAGCAGCTGCTGACCGTAAATCTTCGGCTGAAAGCCGTGCTGCCCAACTGGCCGAGCTGGAAGTGACCATCACTGCCACCGCTGGCGACGAAGGCAAGCTGTTCGGTTCGATCGGCACCCACGACATCGCTGACGCCCTGACCGCCTCCGGCGTTGAAGTGGCCAAAGCTGAAGTTCGTCTGCCGAACGGCACCATCCGTCAAGTTGGCGAATACGACGTAGCCGTGCACCTGCACAGCGACGTTGAAGCCACCGTACGTGTGGTCGTCGTAGCTGCCTAAGCTGCGCTGACCGGTGGTCCCTGACGGGATAGCCGGTTAACATCGGGCACGGTCCTGTTCATTCAGGCCGTGCCCTTTGTCTTTTTCATCCTCCAGAATTCTTTCGTGGCCATGAACGAGATCACCAACTCCGAACAGCTCGACCTGCAAACCGCAGCCCTGAAGGTGCCGCCGCATTCCATCGAGGCCGAACAGGCCGTGCTCGGTGGCCTGATGCTGGACAACAACGCCTGGGAGCGGGTGCTGGACCAAGTGTCGGATGGCGACTTCTACCGGCATGACCACCGCTTGATCTTCCGTGCCGTGCATAAACTGGCCGACGCCAACCAACCGTTCGACGTCGTCACCCTGCACGAGCAACTGGACAAGGAAGGCCTTTCGTCCCAGGTCGGTGGCCTTGCGTACTTGGCAGAACTCGCTAAGAACACGCCCTCGGTAGCCAACATCAAGGCCTACGCCGCGATCATTCGCGAGCGTGCGACGCTGCGCCAACTGATCAGCATCAGTACCGATATCGCCGACAACGCCTTCAACCCGCAGGGGCGCAACGCCGAAGAAATCCTCGACGATGCTGAACGGCAGATCTTCCAGATCGCCGAGGCGCGGCCGAAGACCGGCGGCCCGGTGGGGGTCAACGAACTGTTGACCATGGCCATCGACCGTATCGACACGCTGTTCAACTCCGACAGCGACATCACCGGCGTGTCCACCGGCTTCACCGATCTGGATGAAAAGACCAGCGGACTGCAGGCAGCCGACCTGATCATTGTCGCGGGCCGCCCATCGATGGGTAAGACCACCTTTGCCATGAACCTGGTGGAGAACGCCGTTCTGCGCACCGACAAAGCGGTGCTGGTGTTCTCCCTAGAGATGCCAGGCGAATCGCTGATCATGCGTATGCTTTCGTCCCTCGGCCGCATCGACCAGACCAAGGTGCGTTCCGGTCAGCTGGACGACGACGACTGGCCGCGCTTGACCTCGGCCGTCAACCTGCTCAACGACCGCAAGCTGTTCATCGACGATACTGCGGGCATCAGCCCGTCCGAGATGCGCGCGCGCACCCGGCGCCTGGCCCGAGAGCATGGCGAGATCGCCATGATCATGGTCGACTACCTGCAGCTGATGCAAATCCCAGGGTCGGCCGGTGACAACCGGACCAACGAAATTTCCGAAATTTCCCGCTCCCTGAAAGCCTTGGCCAAGGAATTCAACTGCCCGGTGATTGCGCTGTCGCAGCTCAACCGCTCCCTGGAACAGCGGCCGAACAAGCGCCCGGTGAACTCCGACTTGCGTGAGTCCGGTGCGATCGAGCAGGACGCCGACGTGATCATGTTCGTCTACCGCGACGAGGTGTACCACCCCGAAACCGAACACAAGGGCGTGGCGGAAATCATCATCGGCAAGCAGCGTAACGGCCCCATCGGCTTCGTGCGCCTGGCGTTCATCGGCAAGTACACCCGCTTCGAGAACCTCGCGCCGGGCATGTACAACTTCGACGACGACGAATAAGCCGCTGGGCTGAACCCATGAATCCGACAACCATCGTCGGATTTGGTCAAAATTTGTGCTATATTCCGCGCCCGCGATTTCCCTGCACACCAGAACCGGTCACTGACATGCAAGCAGCCAAACCACTCTACGACTATCCCAAGTACTGGGCCGAATGCTTCGGGCCAGCACCTTTCCTGCCAATGAGCAGGGAGGAGATGGATCTGCTCGGCTGGGATTCCTGCGACATCATCATCGTGACCGGTGATGCCTACGTCGACCACCCGTCGTTCGGCATGGCCATCATTGGCCGCCTGCTGGAGGCCCAGGGCTTTCGCGTGGGCATCATCGCCCAGCCCAATTGGCAGTCCAAAGACGACTTCATGAAGCTAGGCGAACCGAACCTGTTCTTCGGGGTGGCCGCCGGCAACATGGATTCGATGATCAACCGCTACACCGCGGACAAAAAGGTTCGTTCCGACGACGCCTACACCCCCGGTGGCCTTGCCGGTAGCCGCCCGGATCGGGCTAGCCTTGTTTATAGCCAACGCTGCAAGGAAGCCTACAAGCATGTGCCGATCGTGCTCGGCGGCATCGAGGCTTCGCTGCGCCGCATCGCCCACTATGACTATTGGCAAGACAAGGTTCGCCACTCGATCCTGATCGACGCCAGCGCCGACATCCTGCTGTTCGGCAACGCTGAGCGCGCGGTCGTCGAAGTGGCCCAGCGCCTGTCCAATGGCGAGAAGATCGAAACCATCACCGACGTGCGCGGCACCGCATTCGTGCGCCGCGATACACCGCAAGGCTGGTTCGAGATCGACTCGACCCGTATCGATCGCCCAGGGCGCGTTGACAAGATCATCAACCCCTACGTGAACACCCAGGACACCCAAGCCTGTGCCATCGAGCAGGCCAAGGGCGAGCAGGACGACCCGAACGAAGCCAAGGTCGTACAAATTCTCGACAGCCCCAGCGTGACCCGAGAGAAGTCGGTAATTCGGCTGCCGTCGTTCGAGAAGGTGCGTAATGACCCGGTACTCTACGCCCACGCCAACCGCGTGCTGCACCTGGAGACCAACCCGGGTAATGCCCGCGCCCTGGTGCAGAAGCACGGCGAAGTGGATGTGTGGTTCAACCCGCCACCCATTCCGATGAGCACCGAAGAGATGGACTACGTGTTCGGCATGCCTTACGCGCGAGTGCCACACCCGGCCTACGGCAAGCAGCGCATCCCGGCTTACGAGATGATCCGCTTCTCGGTCAACATCATGCGCGGCTGCTTCGGTGGCTGCACCTTCTGTTCGATTACCGAGCATGAAGGCCGCATCATCCAGAACCGCTCCCACGAGTCGATCCTCAACGAAATCGAGGAGATGCGCGATAAGGTGCCGGGCTTCACCGGCGTGGTCTCCGACCTAGGCGGGCCAACCGCCAACATGTACCGCATCGCCTGCAAGAGCCACGACATCGAGAAGCACTGCCGTAAGCCATCGTGCGTGTTCCCGGGCATCTGTGAAAACCTCAACACCGACCACAGCTCGCTGATCGAGCTGTACCGCAAGGCCCGTGCCCTGCCGGGGGTGAAGAAGATCCTGATCGCTTCGGGCCTGCGTTACGACCTGGCCGTGGAGTCGCCGGAGTACGTCAAGGAACTTGTCACCCACCATGTTGGCGGTTACCTGAAGATTGCCCCGGAGCACACCGAGCGTGGTCCGTTGGACAAGATGATGAAGCCGGGCATCGGCACCTATGACCGCTTCAAGCGTATGTTCGAGAAGTTCTCCAAAGAGGCGGGCAAGGAGCAGTACCTGATCCCGTACTTCATCGCAGCGCACCCAGGCACCACCGATGAAGACATGATGAACCTGGCCCTGTGGCTCAAGGGCAATGGCTTCCGCGCCGATCAGGTGCAGGCGTTCTATCCGTCGCCGATGGCGTCTGCCACGGCCATGTACCACTCGGGCAAGAACCCGCTGCGCAAGGTCACTTACAAGAGCGAAGGCGTCGAGATCGTCAAGAGCGATGAGCAACGCCGCCTGCACAAGGCGTTTTTGCGCTATCACGACCCCAAGGGTTGGCCGATGCTGCGTGAGGCGCTGCAGCGCATGGGCCGTGCCGACTTGATCGGCCCGGGCAAGCACCAGCTGATCCCGCTGCACCAGCCGCAGACCGATAGCTACCAGAGCGCGCGCCGCAAGAACTCTACCCCAGCTGGCAGCCACAAGGTGGGCAAGGACCAGAAGATCCTGACCCAGCACACTGGCCTGCCGCCGCGTGGTAGCGATGGCAGCAAGCCGTGGGACAAGCGCGAGAAAGCCAAGGCCGAGGCGTTTGCCCGTAACCAGCAAGCGGCCAAGGAGCGCAAAGAAGCGGCCAAGGGTGGTGGCGGAAAGGGTAAGAAGCCACGGCAACCCGTGATACCACGCTAAGCTCCCAAGTGCTCCACAGAGCCTCCTGAGAGCGGCGGACCTGTTTTGCGGTGACGGCCTCTTCGTGGCTAAAGCCGCTTCAGCAGGGGGCAAGTAGCCAGGATCGCCGTCGCGATCAATCTGGCTGCTTGTCGACCCACTTCGGCACTACGGGCGACTCGAAACGCGCCATGGCGTCCAGCAGCTGATCTGCTTGCTGCGCCAGCAGCAACATTGCCCGATGCGCAGGCCGCACGAAGCCTTCTTCGACGATGTGGTCGAGGAACCCGCCGAGCTTTTCATAGAAGCCGTTCACATCGAGCAGCCCCAGCGGCTTGGCGTGGTAGCCCAATTGCCCCCAGGTCCATACCTCGAACAGCTCCTCCAGTGTGCCCAAGCCACCCGGCAGCGCTATGAAGGCGTCGCTCAATTCAGCCATGCGCGCCTTGCGGGCGTGCATGCCGTCGACCACTTCCAATCGGCTCAGGCCTTTGTGGCCAATTTCAGCATTCATCAGGCTTTCGGGAATGATCCCGATCACTTCGCCACCGGCCGCCATGGCTGCATCAGCCACTGTACCCATCAAGCCTACCGCGCCACCGCCATAGACCAATGTCATGCCTCGCCGGGCAATCGCCTCGCCCAGTGCCACAGCGGCTTCACGGTAGGCGGGGTTGGTGCCGATGCTGGCACCACAGAAAACACAAATGGAACGTACGGACATCCTGCTTCTCCAGTCAGATGGCCGACAGGGTAATGCCAATGGTCCGATCCCTCCAATTGTGGATCTACTCCGGCCGCGAGAATTCACAACTGGCCCCGGTGGCGCCCTGGGCGTAGGCGGCGAGCAAGCTGTTCATGAAACTTGAGAGGGACATAGCGATGGCTCCTAATTCAAATGTTGTCCCATCGTCTATTAAAAGTGCATGATGTGCCCTTAGATTAGTTGTATACAATCCATTGAACAATTCTACTGGCTGGCCACTTGACATGCCCTTGACCCACATCATGCAGGGCTGAAAGGGTTCAGGCAGTATCGCAATTGATAAAACCCTGCCAAGGAGATTCATGATGTTTGCGAAAGCTGTAGCGGTATCCCTGCTGACCCTCGCCAGCGCTTCTGTCTTCGCCGCCGAGTGCTCGGTGACCGTTGACTCGACCGACCAGATGTCGTTCGACACCAAGGACATCGTCGTCGATAAAAGCTGCAAAGAATTCACCGTCACCCTGACCCACTCCGGCAACCTGCCGAAGAATGTCATGGGGCACAACGTGGTGATCAGCAAGGAAGCTGACATGCAGGCAATCGCAACCGACGGTCTGTCCGCCGGGATCGAGAAAAGCTACCTGAAAGACGGTGATGAGCGAGTCATCGCCCACACCAAGATCATCGGTGCAGGCGAGACCGACAAGCTTACGTTCGATGTGTCCAAGCTTGCAGCTGATCAGAAGTACGGCTTCTTCTGCTCGTTCCCGGGCCACATCTCGATGATGAAAGGCACTGTAACGCTCAAGTAAGCGCGCAGATAAGGCCGGGGCCGCCATGCGGCCCCGGTTGTTTTTCACGGGGCGAACGGCAGTTCGCGCTTGTGCTGGGTCTTGCGGTAGGTGGCGACGATGATGTCGAACGCGGCCTGATCCACCGGCAGCCCATGCAGGAAGTCATCGATCTGCTGGTAGGTCACGCCATGGGAAGCCTCGTCGGGTTTACCGGGTTCGAGGTCTTCGAGATCGGCCGTCGGCACCTTCTCCACCAGCGCCTCTGGCGCACCAAAGCTGCGCGCGATCGCTCGCACCTGGTTTTTCACCAAGCCGCTCAACGGCGCGAGGTCACAGGCGCCATCACCGAATTTGGTAAAGAAGCCCATCACCGCCTCGGCGGCATGGTCGGTACCGATCACTAGGCCTGCGCGGGCTCCAGCGATGGTGTACTGGGCCACCATGCGCGTGCGCGCCTTCACGTTGCCGACCACGAAGTCCACCAGGCTCGGTGAGCCATTCTTCAGCTCCACCACTTCTGCGGCGAGGGCTTTGACTGCCGGTGCGATGTCGACAGTGTGCACCTCATCGGCCTTGATCAGCTCCAGGCAGGCTTGGGCGTCATGCTCGTCATGCTGCACGTGGTAGGGCAGGCGCACTGCGATGAAGGTGTAGGCCTTGTCCCCGGTTTCTGCGCGCAGTTCGTTGATCGCGCGTTGGGCGAGCAGGGCTGCGGTCAATGAGTCGACCCCCCCACTAATGCCCAGCACCAGGGTCTTGAGCCGGGCATTGGCCAGGCAGTCCTTGATGAACGCCACGCGGCGGGCGACTTCGGCCTCGAGCGCAGCGGCATCGGCGAACGGCGGCTGCACTTTCAGCGCCTGGGCAATTTCTTGCTGAACCGCTTGCATGGGTTACTCCTTGCTGTGGACGTTGAAAACATGACGCATGTAAGCGACGAAGTTCTCGTCGCGGCACTGGGTCTTGGCGGCTTCGTCGGAGATTTTGGCAACCGGCGAGCCGTTGCAGTCGGTCATTTTAAGCACGATGTTCATCGGCGCCACCCCTGGGATGTCACAGGTCAGGTTGGTGCCGATGCCGAAACTGACATTGATGCGCCCGCGCAGCGCACGGAAAATTTCCAGCGAGCGGGTGAGGTTGAGGCCATCAGAGAACACCAGGGTTTTGGTCATTGGGTCTATACCCAGCTTCTGGTAGTGGACGATGGCTTTTTCCGCCCAGGCCAGCGGCTCACCAGAGTCATGGCGCAGGCCGTCGAACAGCTTGGCGAAGTACAAGTCGAAGTCGTTGAGAAAGGCATCCATGGTGATGCAATCGGTCAGGGCGATGCCAAGCAGCCCACGGTACTCGCGGACCCAGCAATCCAACGCGGCAATCTGGCTATCGATCAGGCGCGGGCCGAGCTGTTGGTGGGCCATTATCCATTCATGGGCCATGGTGCCCAGCGGTTTGATATCCAGCTTCCATGCCAGGTCCACATTGCTGGTGCCGACGAAGCGGCCAGGGAATTCATCGCGCAATACCCGCACCACCTCTTCCTGGACACGGCTGGAAAAGCGCCGGCGCGTGCCGAAATCAGCCACTTGCAGGCTTGCCAGCTCGTCCTCGTTGGCATTGGCGCGCAGCCAATCGAACTTGCGATAGAGCTGGTCCCGGGCTTCGGCCAGGCGCATGCGCGGGTGCAGGTGGCGGTTGCGCACTTCGCTGATGATGGCCAGTAACGGTACTTCGAAGAGAATCACGTGCAGCCATGGGCCTTTGAGCCGCAGGGCCAATTGATCGTTCTCGATACCAACGTGCACATAGCGCAGGTTGAACCGGAACAGGCGCAGAAAGCGTAGGAAGTCTGGCTTGAGGAAGCTGATGCGTTCCAGAAAACCCAGTTGGCCATCATCGAGCGTCAGGTCGCTTAGCAGTTCGAGCTGGTGGCGGATGTCAGCCAGGTAGGGGCGTAGATCCTCACCGTTGCGGCAGCGAAACTCCCACTCCACATCAGCATCCGGGTAGTTATGTAGCACGCCCTGCATCATGGTGAGCTTGTAGAAATCAGTGTCGAGCAGGTTGTGCACGATGCGCTCGGCGAATGCGCTCTCGCTCATCAAGGTGACTCCAGAAGCGGCGAATGCTGCACATTGTGCCAGTCTTTTGCCCGCCGTAGTGTCTGCGCCGGCCTTTATGGATGGGACTCAAGTTGGCTTAAGTGCCTTTACTGCCAAACCAGGCGAGGTTTTCGTGCACAGGCGAGCCTTGAAACGGTGCTGGCTGTAGCACTTGCGCACCAGCGGTGTGCACTTCGGTGACGTCTACTGTTACAGCATGGTTGCACGTTAACACTTGGCATGGTTGCAATGATGGCACTGTTTGGTTGCGCCTTGTCTTTACGTGTGGTGGCGCCTTTGGCGTCGCAGACGGTTGCACGCTCAATAAAGAGACGCCCATCGGTCGCTCGCAGGCGACCTTGACCCTGTGATTTCCCGGAATACAAAACCGATGGCACGGCGCTTGCTCGGAGCAATGGGCTGAGAAGTTGTAGTGCCAACCAAAAAAACTCTAGGAGCACCGCCTCATGTCGCAGACGTTTTACAAGAAAGGTTTCCTGGCTCTGGCCGTCGCTACGGCACTGGGTGTTTCTTCGTATGTTCAGGCCGACGTCAAGATCGGCGTCGCGGGCCCCATGACCGGGGCTAACGCAGCGTTTGGCGAGCAGTACATGAAAGGCGCGCAGGCAGCGGCCGACAAGATCAATGCCGCTGGCGGCGTGAATGGCGAGAAGATCGTGCTGGTCAAAGGCGATGACGCCTGCGAGCCCAAGCAGGCCGTAGCCGTGGCCAACCGCCTGGTCGACCAGGACAAGGTGATCGGCGTAGTGGGGCACTTCTGTTCCTCGAACACCATCCCCGCTTCTGAGGTCTATGACGAAGCCGGCGTGATCGCCATCACCCCAGGCTCCACCAACCCACAGGTCACCGAGCGCGGTCTTGGCGCCATGTTCCGCATGTGCGGCCGTGACGATCAGCAGGGCATCGTCGCCGGTGATTACATCGTCGACGTACTCAAAGGCAAGAAAGTCGCCGTGCTGCACGACAAGGACACCTACGGCCAAGGCCTGGCCGATGCCACCAAGGCGCAGCTTGAGAAACGCGGCGTCAAGCCGGTGCTGTACGAAGGCCTGACCCGTGGCGAGAAAGACTTCAGCGCCGTGGTCACCAAGATCCGCGCTGCCGGTGCCGACGTGGTGTACTTCGGTGGCCTGCACCCTGAAGCCGGCCCGCTGGTGCGTCAACTGCGCGAGCAGGGTCTGAAGGACGTCAAGTTCATGTCCGATGATGGCATCGTCACCGACGAATTGGTGTCCACCGCCGGTGGTGCGCAGTACGTCGATGGCGTCTACATGACCTTCGGCGCCGACCCGCGCCTGCTGCCTGACAGCAAGGCTGTGGTGGAAGAGTTCCGCAAAGCAGGTACCGAGCCTGAAGGCTACACCCTCTACGCTTACGCCTCGCTGCAGGCGCTGGCCGCTGCGTTCAACGGTGCCAAGTCGAACAAAGGCGAAGACGCTGCCAAGTGGCTCAAGGCCAACCCAGTGCAAACCGTCATGGGCCAGAAGAAGTGGGATGAAAAGGGCGACCTGACCGTCTCCGATTACGTGGTCTACCAGTGGGATGCTCAAGGCAAGTACCACCAGCTGGAAAAACAAAAATAATAACGGCAGCCGGCCCGGACGCTCGTCCGGGCCATTGCCCCTGCGGTACCTGTCCTTATTCGGAGGCCTGCATCGTGCTGCGCTGCCAAGGCTGCCTCATCGGTAGCTCGTGGGCATCTGCGCGCGTGCAGCCTCGCTCAGGTGAGATTGCGTTATGGATGGTATTTTCCTGCAGCAACTGGTCAATGGCCTGACCCTAGGGTCGGTCTATGGCCTGATCGCCATCGGCTACACAATGGTTTATGGCATTATCGGCATGATCAACTTCGCGCACGGCGAGGTGTACATGATCTCCGCGTACCTCGCGGCGATCAGCCTGGCATTGCTGGCGTACTTCGGTATCGAATCGTTTCCTCTGCTGATGCTGGGCACGTTGTTGTTCACCATCGTCGTGACGGGCGTCTATGGCTTCACCATCGAGCGCATCGCCTACAAACCCCTGCGTAACTCCACCCGCCTGGCACCGCTGATCAGTGCCATCGGCATTTCGTTGATCCTGCAGAACTACGCGCAGATCAGCCAGGGCGCCCGCCAGCAAGGCGTGCCGACCCTGCTCGAAGGTGCCATGCGCATCGAGGTCGGCACCGGCTTCGTGCAACTGACCTACACCAAGATCTTCATCCTGGTAGCGGCGTTCCTTGGCATGGGGCTGCTGACCTACGTGATCAAGTACACCAAGCTCGGCCGCATGTGCCGCGCCACCCAGCAAGACCGCAAGATGGCCTCGATCCTTGGCATCAACACCGATCGGGTAATTTCCTATGTATTTGTCATCGGTGCGGTGATGGCGGCACTGGCCGGCGTGTTGATCACCCTGAACTACGGCACCTTCGACTTCTACGCCGGCTTCATCATCGGTATCAAGGCCTTCACCGCCGCGGTACTGGGCGGCATCGGGTCGCTGCCTGGCGCCATGCTCGGCGGGATCATCCTGGGGATTTCCGAGTCGCTGTTCTCTGGCCTGATCAACTCCGATTACAAGGATGTGTTCAGTTTCTCCCTGCTGGTGATGATCCTTATCTTCCGCCCGCAAGGCCTGCTGGGCCGCCCGCTCGTGGCTAAGGTGTGAACATGTCGATTGCCAAAATTGCCTCTGCCTCCGAAACCAAAGGTTTCGATATCAAACGCAGCCTGCTCGAAACCATCGTCGCCGGTTTGCTGGCGCTGATCGTGTTCGGCCCGATCGTCGGCGTGGTGCTCGACGGTTACTCCTTCAATGCCGAGCCTCGCCGGGTAGCGTGGCTGGTTGGCGGGGTGATGCTCGGGCGCTTTCTGCTCAGCCTTTACGTCCAGACCGCTGCCGGGCGGCGTATGCTGGCAGGCTTCGAGAGCGGTGGATCAGGCGTGCATGTGCGCGAGCCGGGCTACACCTCGCGGCTGCGCTACATCATCCCGGCGCTGGTGGTGATCGCCATCATTTTCCCGGTGTTCGCCAACAAATACCTGCTGACTGTGGTCATCCTCGGCCTGATCTACGTATTGCTGGGGCTTGGCCTGAACATCGTGGTCGGCCTGGCCGGTTTGCTCGACCTTGGCTATGTGGCGTTCTATGCCATTGGTGCCTACGGTCTGGCGCTGGGTTACCAGTACCTGGGCCTGGGTTTCTGGAGCGTGCTACCGCTGGCGGCCATCGCTGCGGCGCTGGCCGGGTGCATTCTCGGCTTCCCGGTATTGCGAATGCACGGTGACTACCTTGCCATCGTGACGCTGGGCTTTGGCGAGATCATTCGCCTGGTACTGAACAACTGGTTGTCCTTCACCGGTGGCCCGAACGGTATGCCGGCGCCAGCGCCGACCTTCTTCGGCCTGGAGTTCGGCCGCAGGGCCAAGGATGGCGGTGTGCCGATCCACGAGTTCCTTGGCATCGATTACAACGCCAACCTCAAGTTCGTGTTCATCTACGCCGTGTTGTTCCTGGTGGTGCTGGCGGTGCTGTACATCAAACACCGGCTTACCCGCATGCCGGTCGGCCGCGCTTGGGAGGCGCTGCGCGAAGACGAGATCGCCTGCCGCTCGATGGGCCTGAACCACGTGCTGGTGAAACTCTCGGCCTTCACCCTCGGTGCTTCTACTGCGGGCCTGGCAGGGGTGTTCTTCGCTACCTACCAAGGTTTCGTCAACCCGTCATCTTTCACCTTCTTCGAGTCGGCGCTGATTCTTGCCATCGTCGTGCTTGGCGGCATGGGCTCGACCGTCGGCGTGGTGATCGCGGCGTTCGTGCTGACCGTTGCGCCAGAGCTGCTGCGCAGCTTCTCGGAATACCGCGTGCTGCTGTTTGGCGTGCTGATGGTGCTGATGATGATCTGGCGACCGCGAGGCTTGATCCGCATCAGCCGCAGCGGCGTGACCCCACGTAAAGGAGTGGCGCCATGAGCGACGAAATCATTCTGTCGGTCGATAACCTGATGATGCAGTTCGGTGGCATCAAGGCGCTCAGCGATGTCAGCCTGAAGGTCAAACGCAATCAGATCTTCGCTTTGATCGGCCCCAACGGTGCCGGCAAGACCACCGTGTTCAACTGCTTGACCGGTTTTTACAAGGCCAGTGGCGGGCGCATCGAGCTTAACGTGCGCGGCAGCCACACCAATGTCATCCAGTTGCTCGGCGAACGCTTCCAGGCCGCGGACTTCCTATCCCCAGCGCGCTTTGCCAGCCGCCTGTATTACAAGATGTTCGGCGGTACCCACCTGGTCAACCGTGCAGGCCTGGCGCGTACCTTCCAGAACATCCGGCTGTTCAAGGAAATGTCGGTGGTGGAAAACCTGCTGGTCGCCCAGCACATGTGGGTAAACCGCAACCTGCTGGCTGGGGTGCTCAATACCAAGGCCTACCGCAAGGCCGAGAGCGATGCTCTGGATCATGCGTTTTACTGGCTGGAGGTGGTCGACCTGGTCGACTGCGCCAATCGTCTGGCTGGCGAGTTGTCCTATGGCCAGCAGCGCCGCCTGGAAATTGCCCGGGCCATGTGCACACGGCCGAAGATCATCTGCCTGGACGAACCGGCCGCCGGCCTCAACCCCCAGGAAACCGAAGCCCTGAGCGGCATGATCCGGGTGTTGCGTGACGAGCACGACATCACCGTGGTGCTGATCGAACACGATATGGGCATGGTGATGAGCATTTCCGACCATATTGTCGTGCTCGACCACGGCAATGTGATCGCCGAAGGCGCACCGCAGGAAATCCGCCACAACCCAACGGTGATCGCCGCCTACCTGGGTGCTGACGAAGAGGAGCTGGTATGACTGCACCCATTCTCGAACTCAAAGACCTGGACGTGTTCTACGGCCCCATCCAGGCCCTCAAGAAAGTTTCGATGCACATCAACGAGGGGGAGACGGTGAGCCTGATCGGGGCCAATGGCGCCGGCAAGTCGACATTGCTGATGTCGATCTTCGGGCAGCCCCGGGCAGCTTCGGGGCAGATCGTCTACCGTGGCACCGACATCACCCGCAAGACCTCGCACTACATCGCATCCAACGGCATCGCCCAGTCGCCGGAAGGGCGCCGTGTGTTCCCGGACATGACGGTCGAAGAAAACCTGATGATGGGCACCATCCCCATCGGCGACAAACATGCAGCCGAGGACATGCAGCGCATGTTCGAACTGTTTCCACGTTTGAAGGAGCGGCGTAACCAGCGTGCAATGACCATGTCTGGTGGCGAACAACAAATGCTCGCCATCGCCCGGGCGTTGATGAGCCGGCCGAAGCTATTGCTGCTGGATGAGCCGTCACTGGGGCTGGCGCCGATCGTGGTCAAGCAGATCTTCGCTACCCTGCGCGAGCTAGCCAAGACGGGCATGACCATTTTCCTGGTGGAGCAGAACGCCAACCACGCCCTGAAGCTGTCGGATCGAGCCTATGTGATGGTCAACGGGCAAATCCGCATGAGCGGCACGGGTCAGGAGCTGCTGGTAAACGAAGAGGTGCGCAACGCCTACCTTGGCGGCCACTGAGCCGCGCAATAGGGGCTGCAGTAGCAGCCCTGTTGCCATGTGGACAACTTGTCGCATGGATCTTGCCGACGATGCCGATCGCTGCATCCCAACCCCGTTTCCACAGGCTTGATGTTTTCCACGGATAATGTGGAACCGCCTGTGGAAAACATGGTGGCATTACGCTCAAGCCCTCTTAATCCGTGGCTTACAAGCTTCTGATCATAATTTGATCAGGCGCTGTTTTGGCATGGATTTGCAGGGCTTTTACAAGATACCGGCTACTTGCGTCAGCGCTTGATTGTTTGTGGATAAGTCTGTGGGAAAGCCTTGGACAGACGGCTGTAGGCGGCATGGATGAAAGCTTTAAGCCATCACCTTGAAAGCAATCTCCAGATCTGGCCCGCAATTCACCGGGCCCGCCTGAGGTAACTTGCCCCCAATCAATGGGGAAAGCCCTGTGGATAACATGCGTATAGCTGGCTCCGGGCCTGCTGACACAAGGGTTTCGTGCACATGACCAAAAAATGACCAGTAGCTCTGGCGGCTTGCTGCCTGCACCTGGCGCGGGCATGCTGCGAAGCTGTCGATGACAACCTACCGTGAGGAACAGAGCATGACGTCCACCGTATTCATCACTGGCGCCACTTCCGGCTTTGGCGAGGCCACCGCCCGTCGCTTCGCTGAAGCTGGTTGGCAGCTGGTGCTCACCGGGCGCCGCAAGGAGCGCTTGGATGCCCTGTGCGCCGAACTTTCGGCCAAAACCCAAGTGCATGGTCTGGTGCTGGATGTACGTGACCGCAAGGCCATGGAGCAGGCCATCGCCGGCCTGCCGGCCGGCTTCGACAAATTGCGTGGTTTGGTCAATAACGCCGGGCTGGCGCTTGGCGTGGATGCAGCGCAGAACTGCAGCCTGGATGACTGGGACACCATGGTCGATACCAACATCAAAGGCCTGATGTACACCACACGCCTGCTGTTGCCGCGCCTAATTGCCCATGGCCGCGGGGCGTCGATCCTCAATGTGGGCTCGGTGGCGGGCAATTACCCGTATCCAGGCAGCAATGTGTACGGTGGCACCAAGGCCTTCGTCGGCCAGTTCTCCTTGAGCCTGCGCTGCGACCTGCGCGGCACGGGTGTGCGGGTGAGCAACATCGAACCTGGCCTGTGCGAGAGCGAATTCTCGCTGGTGCGCCATGGCGGCGACCAGGCCAAATACGATGCGACCTACGCCGGCGCAGAGCCCATCCAGCCGCAGGACATAGCCGAGACCATTTTCTGGATTCTCAACCAGCCTGCGCACATCAACATCAATAGCCTCGAGTTGATGCCAGTGCGTCAGGACTTCGCTGGGCTGTCGATCGATCGCTCAGCGAAAGCCTGAGCCGGCTACTTGGGGATCATTTTCAGATACGTGGATTTGGAATCGATCAAGCCAAGTGTCTGCAGCACATCGTTGACGGCATCATGCATCCCGAGGTCCTCTCGGGTCGCGGTGCCGTCCACCACGCGGCGAAGGCTGAGTAAAAAGCTCAGCTTGCCGAAGGCAATGTGATCGAGGTCGGCCTTCTGTTTGTCGAATATCTGCTTCGCGGCCCCATTGATCTGAGCTTCGAGGAAGTCTTTGAACGCTGATCTTTCCATGATGGGCACCTCGTTGATGGAGGTTCCAACCTAGCAGCGCCATGACGTGGCCGAAACTGGTAAAAATGCTAGGTCAGCCAGCGCTGAGAAGGCCGCTCAGACACGTCGCCAGATGGTAGGGTGTGGTCGACGGCATATCATGCCGGCTCACCACGCCTTCACCGTTGCGGCACTCATACCAGCCCCGAGCATGCAGAAACTGCTGCTCCATCGCTTTCAGCTGAACCAGCAGTTTTGCCTGATGCTCAGGGCGCAGCGCCAGTGCCCGCAGGTATTCGGCCTGGGCCCAGATCCGTTGGGTCGCATCCAGCACGTTGCCATCCACATCGAGCATGGCCAGTACGGCGGCGTTGTTTACCCCGCAAAGCTCCGCATAGCCGAAGGCCCGCGACAATGATGCATGCAAGGGCGTGCCTTGTAGCAATGACGAAGTTTCCAGCAGGTAGAACCATTCGAACTGATGGCCTGGCTCGAACCAGTTATCCACAGACCCCAGCGGTTTTTCCAGCATCAGGCCATGCTGTGGCTCGATGAAGTGCTCCTGCAATGCCTGGCACAATTGCAGCAACGCATGCTGAACCTGCGCGTCCTCGCGCACCGCCAGCACTTGCAGAAAAGCTTCGGCCAGGTGCATCTGCGGGTTCTGCAATGGGCCGCTGCCAAGATCTGCCCAATCTTCGCCAAGGCTGGCTTCGTATAGGCCGTCGTCCCGGGCAAATTGCTGATCCACCACTTCCAGCGCGGCGTTGAGGGTGGCTTCGACCAGCCCGTCACCGACCTTGCCCCAGTAATGGGCGCAGGCGAAGACGATGAAAGCGTGGGTGTAGAGGTCCTTGCGCCGGTCCAGTGGCTTGCCCTGGGCGTCGATGCTGTAAAACCAGCCGCCATGCTCGGGGTCGTGAAAGTGCTTTTGCAACGAGCGCAGCAGTGCCGCTGCCCGCTCGGCCGCGCCGGGTTGCTCGATGCGGCTGCTGAACAGGTATAACTGCCGAGCACAGGCCATGGCGCGGTAGCGCTGCACCGGCAGTGGCCGATGTTCGGCGTCGAGCGCCTCGTAGGGCAGGGCCATCTCGGCATTCCAGCCAGGGCCTTGCCATAGAGGCACGATGCAGTCGGCAAAATGCTGGTTGAATCGGGCCAATTCAGGCAGGGCAGGAAGGGGGCTGGGCATGTTGGCGCTCGTCACTTTCGGGCAGGGCGCCATGGTAGCAGAACTAGGGATGCGGGTTGCTCAGCCCTTGCCAGTGGCGTGCGCCCACGAAGATGAAGCGCAATTGCTGAGTGATTTTCTCCTGGGCGCTCAGCGACTGTGGATAACCTGGCTGCGGGTTATCGATCAGCTCCGGCAGGGTCGCGAACACGGTTTTGACCACCAGGTCGGCCATCACCGCCAGCGCGGCGTTGTCCAGGTGTTGCCAGCGCGGCATTCGCGCAAGGTCCGTGGCCAGGTCGTCACTGATGTTCTGGCGCAGGCAGGCGATGGCTTGACGGACGGCGTGCGAGCCACCGTACTGCTCACGGGCCAGAAACAGAAACTGCGCGCGGTGGGCGGTGACCACGTCGAGGAAGATGCGCACTGATGCATCGGTGATACCGCCCAGTTCGAATTCGTTATGCCGCACCAGGCGGATGGTCTGGCGGAACGTGGCGTCGATCTCGGCGACCAGTGCCAGGCCCAGCGCGTCCATGTCGCAGAAATGCCGATAAAAACCGGTAGGGACGATGCCGGCCGCCTTGGCCACTTCGCGCAGGCTAACGCTGCCAAAGCCCCGGCCACTCTCCATCAGCTGGCAAGCAGCATCCAGCAGGGCCTGGCGGGTCTGTAGCTTCTGTTCGGCGCGCGGCAGCATTTGGCTGGTTTCTGTGAAGGTGAGGCTGGGCACTCTAGATAAAAAAACGAAGCCCGGTCAATGGACCGGGCTGGGAGGGGAGCAAACGGTGTGACAGCGGTTGTTGTTTTCGGTCATGGTGATCAGCTCACGTGGCTGATGGCAACCAGACGATCGGAACCACCCTCAGCCATGCGGCCGCTACGCTCGATCAGACGGTCGGAGCCACCTTCGGCAACCCGGCCACTGCGCTCGATCAGACGGTCGGAGCCACCTTCGGCAACTCGGCCGCTACGCTCGATCAGACGGTCAGAGCCACCTTCGGCGACGGTTTTGAGCGGTTGAGCAATTTCTGCGGCGCTGGAGCGCGACTCGGCAGTCAGATGCTGGTCGGCAGCTGGAAGGGCGAATGCGTTGGCAGCAAGGATGGACAGGGTCAGGGTCAGCAGAGTGCGTTTCATGATTCGGTGCTCCTCTCGGGGGCTGGAAAGTGGGTACGGAGCCAATGCTACGCCCGGTGACGCCAGAGAGAAGTTCATACGGGTAATGGTAACAATCGATGCGATTGATAGCAGGTGCGATGGCTCTATTGCGGCAGTTTCCGGGTGTGAAGCCGACGCTCGCCAGTACCGTTAGCGGTAACAGTAGGGAATGGCCGACGCCACAAGCTGGGCACGAAGGCTGAAAAAACTCGCTAGCATGGACAGGCCGATTAAACCCGACGGGTTTTCATCAGTCCGAAATAATGAATGCCATCGCTACGCCTGCTTTGTGCCTTGCCATCAGGAGACTCACGCAATGACGCGCCCCGCCAGAATCATCGTCTGGACCCTTTCCACTCTGCTGACCCTGTTGGCGATCCTGGTGATCATCATTGCCACCTTCGACTGGAACCGCGTCAAGCCGCTGATCAACGAAAAGGTGTCCGAAGCGCTTCACCGGCCATTCGCGATCAACGGCAACCTCGCCGTGCATTGGCGTACCGAACCGGACCAGGGAGGCTGGCGAGCCTGGGTGCCATGGCCGCACTTCATCGCAGAAGACCTGACCTTGGGCAACCCCGACTGGCTCAAGGAGCCCCAGATGGTTGGGCTTGAGCGGGTGGAATTTCGTCTGGCGCCATTGCCGCTGTTGTACCAGCAGATCAGCATCCCGCGCATCGACCTCACCAAGCCCAATGCGAGCCTTACGCGCCTGGCCGATGGCCGCGCCAATTGGACGTTTGACTTCGGGCCCAAAGACGAAGACCAAACACCGTCCAAATGGGAGTTGGATATCGGTGCCATTGGCTTTGACCAAGGCAACGTCAGCTTCGACGATCAGACGTTGAAAACCAGCATGAAGGTGCAGATCGATCCGCTCGGCAAACCGATCCCCTTCAGTGAGATCGTCGGCAAGGCCAACGCTGAGAAGGCGGGCGGGGCTCAAGACTATGCATTTGGTCTCAAAGCTCAAGGTCGCTACAAGGGCCAGCCAGTATCAGGCACCGGCAAAATCGGCGGGCTGCTGGCCTTGCAGGATGCCAGCCAGCCATTCCCGCTGCAGGCCGACGTGCGTATCGCCGATACCCACGTCGTGTTGGCTGGCACCCTGACTGATCCTCGCAATCTTGGCGCTCTGGACCTGCGTCTGCGTCTGTCTGGGGCCAGCCTGGGCAATCTGTATCCATTGACCGGGGTAACGTTGCCCGATACGCCGGCTTACTCCACCGATGGTCGGCTTAGCGTCAACCTGCACGCACCGGAAGGTGCCAATTTCAACTACCAGAATTTCAACGGCAAAATCGGCAACAGTGACATCCATGGCGACCTGAGCTTCGTCGCCAGCAAGCCGCGGCCGAAGCTGGCCGGCAAGCTGGTGTCCAATCAACTGTTGTTCAAGGACCTGGCTCCGCTGATCGGTGCCGATTCCAATGCCGAGCAGAAGGCACGCGGCGGTGCCAGCAAGCAACCCGCCGACAAGGTGCTGCCTGTGGAGGAGTTCCGCACCGAGCGCTGGCGCGCCATGGATGCCGACGTAAGCTTCGCCGGCAAACGCATCGTGCACAGTGAACAGCTGCCATTGAGCGACTTGTCGGCCCACGTAATCCTCGAAGATGGGCTGCTGCGCCTTGAACCGCTGCGCTTTGGCGTGGCGGGAGGGAACCTGGCAGCCAACATCCGCCTAGACGGCCGAAACGTGCCGCTCCAAGGCCACGCTCAACTCACGGCCCGCGGTTTCAAACTCAAGCAGCTGTTCCCAACCTTCGCACCGATGCAAACCAGCTTCGGTGAGCTCAACGGCGATGCCGACATCACTGGCCGCGGCAATTCGGTGGCTGCCTTGCTGGGCACGGCCAATGGCAACCTTCGCATGCTGATCAACGATGGCGCCATCAGCCGCAGCCTGATGGAGATTGCCGGGCTTAATGTCGGTAACTACGTGGTTGGCAAGCTATTCGGCGACGAGGACGTGCAGATCAACTGCGCCGCAGCGGATGTTGGCATCAAGGACGGCTTGGCGAGCACGCGCCTGTTCATCTTCGATACCGAGAACGCGATCATCTATGTCAATGGGACGGCCAACTTCGCCACTGAGCAGTTGGACTTGAAGATCAATCCGGAGTCCAAGGGCGTGCGGTTGTTCTCGCTGCGCTCGCCGCTGTATGTACGCGGGGCCTTCGCCAAGCCAAGTGCTGGGGTCCAGGCAGTGCCGCTGGCATTGCGAGGTGCGGGGATGGTAGCGCTGGGTGTGGTAGCGGGCCCTGCTGCAGGGTTGCTGGCGTTGGTAGCGCCTAGTAGCGGCGATGAGCCCAACCAATGCACGCCATTGCTGCAGCAAATGAGAGCTGGCAAAGCGCCTGCTGCGGTGAAGGCGAAAAAATAAAGGGCGTAGTGCCCTGATGCCAGTGAGGTGCGCCTATCAGGGCTGCTTGCAGCCCTTCGCGGTAAATCCGCTCCTACCCTGACTGCGCTCGCCGCTGTACACGCTATAGCTGCGGCAAACTAAAGCCGGCACAAGGCCGGCTTAGGGGAGGGCAGATTGGCGCTGTGCGCCAATGCTACTGGGGCTGCAAAGCAGCCCTAGTAGCAAGCTGGAAACTCAATTACAGCCCTTCGAGCAGATCGGACATGTCGTCCGCGTGCTCTTCTTCCTGGGCCAGAATGTCCTCGAACAGGCGGCGAGTGGTTGGGTCTTTATCGCCGATGTACTGGATGATTTCGCGGTAGCTATCGATGGCGATACGCTCTGCCACCAAGTCTTCCAGCACCATTTCCTTCAGCGTGCTGCCTTCGACGTACTGGGCATGGGCATTCTTGGTCAGGTTGTCCGGATTGAAGTCCGGCTCGCCACCAAGTTGCACGATGCGCTCGGCCAGTTTGTCGGCATGCTCGGCTTCTTGAGTGGCATGCTCGAGGAACTCGCTCGCCGCAACACTGGCTTTGATGCCGCTAGCCATGAAGTAGTGGCGCTTGTAGCGCAGGACACATACCAATTCGGTAGCCAGCGACTCATTCAGCAAGCGCAGGACTTCCTGACGGTCGGCGTCGTAACCCTCAGTCACTGCACCTTGTTCGACGTGCTCGCGAGCACGTTTGCGCAAGGTTTGTACATCGGTCAGTTCAACATTGCTCATGATGCTCTCCAATCAGCTGAAAACGGATGGTCTGGATAGGCGTAAGGCTCAGGCGCCGTTGGCGGCCTTGCGGTCTTCTTCTCGTTGTTTGCAGGTTTTGAAGCCCTTGGCATCGACGTGGCCGGTGGCATCGAAGCGCACGTAGTACGGCTGTTGGTGGCCGTCACGGTTAAGAATGTAGTCGTTGCAGGTGCCACCGTTTGGCAGGTCGATGACATTCGACGGGCTGCCGCCAATGGCAATGACTTTCTGCATGGTCATACCGTTCTCCACCTGCTTGACCAGCGGCTCGTTTCGGTAAGTCACGTAGTCCACAGGGTTTTCCGGGCGGTTGCTGCACGCTGCCAGCGTGGCGCTGGCCAGAAGTATAGCCAGGGTCTGTTTGTACATAGGTCCCGCTCCTTGCTAAGGGTCTGTTTGGTTTGGAACCTCGCGGCGCGCCGGGAGTTCGATTGCGATGGTCATTCAAGCTTCTGTAGTGTTGGCGAGATCGTCTAGGCAGAGGGGCCATGCAATGGCGCAGGATCTGGCAACGCGGTACCCACTGGTGTTGGTGCCAGGCATGCTCGGTTTCGTCCGCGTGCTGCTTTACCCCTACTGGTTCGGCATCGTTCGGGCGCTGCGCGACGGGGGCGCCCAGGTATTTGCCGTGCAGGTTTCGCCCTTGCACTCCAGCGAGGTGCGCGGTGAACAACTGCTGGCAATCATCGAGGACATCTGCCGGCGCACCGGAGCGGCCAAGGTCAACCTCATCGGCCACAGCCAAGGGGCGCTGAGTGCACGTTACGCCGCTGCCCGCCGCCCTGACCGAGTGGCTTCGGTCACTTCCGTGGCTGGCCCTAACCATGGCTCGGAGCTGGCTGACCACCTGGAGCGCACAGCCCCCGGCGATTCGCCCCAAGGTCGCGTTCTCAAGGCCATCTTGCATGGCTTGGCGATTATGCTGGTATGGCTGGAAACGGGCTGGCGCCGTCAGCCACTGCCAATAGACGTGCACGCTTCCCATCAATCGCTGACCAGCGCCGGCGTGGCGCTGTTCAATCAGGCCTATCCTCAAGGGCTGCCCGAAACGTGGGGCGGGGAGGGCGCCTACGAAGTCAACGGCGTGCGCTACTACTCCTGGTCCGGCACCTTGCAGCCCGGCCTGACTGACAAAGGCCGCAACCGGTTTGACGGCAGCAACCGTTTCTGCCGCCTGTTCGCACGCAGTTTCGTCAAGGAAAAAGGCCATTGCGACGGCATGGTCGGGCGTTTCAGCTCGCACCTGGGGCAGGTGATTGGCGATGACTTTCCCCTCGACCACCTGGATATCGTCAACCATTCGCTGGGCGCCGTTGGCAAGGGCGCCGAACCACTAAGGTTGTTCACTGAGCACGCGGCGCGGCTCAAGGCTGCCGGGCTTTAGTGGCCGCCTGGCCTGAAGCCTGCGCGGATGCGTGTAAAAATTCTTGTCTACACTCAGGCCCATGTCCGTGCATCGGGCGCGGAGACAAGGAGACCTCTCCATGAAATTGCTGCACATGCCACTGCTGGCGTTGGCGCTTCTGTTCAGCGCGCAAGGCTTTGCCGCCAACACGGCGCAACAGGAAAAAATGAAGACCTGCAACGCCGACGCCACCGCCAAATCACTCAAGGGTGATGAGCGCAAAGCGTTCATGAGCACCTGCCTGAAAAAAGACATGCCCCAGACCCAGCAGCAGAAGATGAAAACCTGCAATGCCGACGCTTCCAGTCAAGCGTTGAAGGGGGATGCGCGCAAAGCGTTCATGAGCGACTGCTTGAAGAAGAAGTGACCTGCGCCTATGCCTATGTCGTGAAGGCTGGCAGACTGCGGGCATTCCCGCCGTCTGCCTTCGAGGCTGTATGACTTTCACCCCCCGTCAGATCACCCTGGCAAGCCTGGTCATCGTCATGGCCGGGCTGCTCTTGGCCTTGCCCCTGAAATTACTGCCCAGCCTGCTGGCCGGACTGCTGGTGTTCGAGTTGGTCAACATGCTCACCCCGCGGCTGCAGCCGCTGATCGCCGGGCAGCGTGCGCGCTGGCTGGCGGTGGCGCTGCTCGGCACATTGGTGGTCAGTGCACTGACCCTGTTGATCGCCGGCGCCTTCAGTTTCCTGTTGCACGAAGCCGAGAACCCTGGCGCATCGCTGGACAAGTTCATGGTGCTGGTCGAGCGCGCCCGCAGCCAGTTACCACCGTTCATCGAGGCCTACCTGCCGGCCAGTGCGGCGGAGTTCAAGGTGGCCATCGGCGACTGGATCAAGAGCCACCTGAGCGACCTGCAACTGGTGGGCAAGGGCATGGCGCACATGTTCGTGACGCTTTTGATCGGCATGATCCTGGGGGCGATCATCGCCTTGCAGCGCATCCCTGACATCTCACGGCGCAAGCCTCTGGCCGCGGCGTTGTTCGAGCGTTTGAGCCTGCTGGTGCAGGCATTTCGCAACATCGTCTTCGCGCAGATCAAGATTTCGCTGCTCAACACCACCTTCACCGGCATCTTCCTCGCCGTGGTGCTGCCATTGTTCGGCGTACACTTGCCGCTGACCAAGACGCTGATCGTGCTGACCTTCCTGCTGGGGTTGCTGCCGGTAATCGGCAACCTGATGTCCAACACCCTGATCACCATCGTCGGCATGTCGCTGTCGATCTGGGTGGCGGCTGCTGCGCTGGGTTATCTGATCGTGATCCACAAGGTCGAATATTTCCTCAACGCCAAGATCGTCGGTGGCCAGATCAGGGCCAAGGCATGGGAACTGCTGCTGGCGATGCTGGTGTTCGAGGCAGCGTTCGGCTTACCCGGTGTGGTAGCGGGCCCGGTGTATTACGCGTACCTGAAAAGTGAGTTGAGGCGGGCCGAGCTGGTTTGATCGAAGGCTGGGGCCGCTTGGCGGCCCCCCTTGCAATCAGGCCGCTCCGTAGCGCTTGCGTGCCTCGATCGCCAGGCCGCTACCGATACTGCCGAAGATGTTGCCTTCCACGTGCTGCGCATTGGGCAGCATTGCTGCCACGCTGTTGCGCAAGGCCGGGATCCCGCTTGAGCCGCCTGTGAAGAATACCGTGTCGACCTGGCCGGCATTCACCCCGGCCTTGGCCAGCAACTCGGTCACGCTGCCGCGCACGCGTTCTAGCAGCCCCTCGATGGCCTCCTCGAACAGCGCTCGGGTCAGGTCGACGCCCAGTTCGCGTTCCACGCGGCTGAGGTCGATGCGGCGGCTGAGCTGTTCGGTCAGCTCGATCTTGCTGGTTTCCACCTCCATTGCCAGCCAGTGCCCAGCTCGCTCTTCGATCAGCTTGAACAGGCGATCGATGCCCAAGGTGTCCTCGATGTCATAACGCATGCTGCCTAGTGCCAGCTGCGATTTCTGCGAGTACAGGGCATTGATGGTGTGCCAGGTAGCCAGGTTCAGGTGGTAGCTGGTGGGCATCAGGGCGCCGCTTTTCATCCGGCTGCCATAGCCGAACAGCGGCATTACGCCCTGCAGGCTCAGCTGCTTGTCGAAGTCGGTGCCGCCAATGTGCACACCACCGGTGGCGAGAATATCGCTCTGACGCTCGGCCACCAGGTGCCGTTCGGGTGACAGGCGGATGAGGGTAAAGTCGGACGTACCGCCGCCGATATCGACAATCAGCACCAGCTCTTCACGGCTGATGCCGGACTCGTAGTCGAACGCTGCGGCAATCGGTTCGTACTGGAACGATACGTCCTTGAAGCCGATCTTGCGGGCGACCTCTGCCAGGGTGTCTTCGGCCTCCTGGTCGGCAGCCGGGTCTTCGTCGACGAAGAATACCGGGCGGCCCAGTACCACTTGGTCGAATTCACGACCGGCGGCGGCTTCGGCGCGCTTTTTCAGTTCGCCGATGAACATGCCCAGCAGGTCCTTGAACGGCAGCGCGCTGCCCAGCACGCTGGTGTCATGCTTGATGAGCTTGGAGCCCAGCAGGCTTTTGAGCGAGCGCATCAGGCGGCCTTCGTAGCCCTCCAGGTACTCGTGCAGCGCCAGGCGGCCATACACGGGGCGACGTTCCTCGATATTGAAGAACACCACCGATGGCAGGGTGATCTTGCCATCTTCCAGGGCGATCAGCGTTTCGACGCCTGGGCGGTGCCAGCCGACCGTGGAGTTGGAGGTGCCAAAGTCGATACCCAGCGCGCGGGCCGGCGATACGTCAGACATGGGAAAAAGCTTCCGGAGGCAAAACGGCCGCGCAGTTTATGCCAGTTGGCTACAGAATCAAGACCGATCGTCTGCCTTGAAGCAACCCCAAGCGAACCTTGAAAGGCTATGCTTGACCCCTATCTACAGCTGCAATACGAAAATTCACATTGGTGATCCAACGATGGACTTCAAAGACTATTACAAGATACTCGGCGTAGAGCCCACGGCGGACGAGAAGGCGATCAAGGCCGCTTACCGCAAGCTGGCGCGCAAGTATCACCCTGACGTCAGCAAGGAGCGTGACGCCGAGGAAAAATTCAAAGAGGCCAACGAGGCCTACGAGGTGTTGGGCGACGCGCAGAAACGCGCCGAATTCGACGAAATCCGCAAGTATGGCGGCCAGCATGGCCGGCCGTTCCAGGCGCCGCCCGGGTGGCAAAGCCGCGGTGGTGATGGCGGGCCTGGCGGGGGCTTCGAAAGCGGCGACTTCTCCGACTTCTTCAGTTCGATCTTCGGTGCTCGCGGCGGTAACCCGTTCGGTGGCGGCGGCCGGCAACAACAACGCAGTGCCGGCAGGCGAGGGCAGGACGTGGAATTGGAACTGGCGATCTTCCTGGAAGAAACCCTGAGCAAGGAATCCAAGCAGATCAGCTTCCAGGTTCCGCAAACCAATGCGGCCGGCCAACGCACCGGGTTCACCACCAAGACCCTGAACGTGAAGATCCCGGCCGGGGTCACCGATGGCGAGCGTATTCGCCTCAAGGGCCAGGGGGCGCCGGGCGTTGGTGGCGGTGCCAATGGCGACCTGTTCCTGACCGTGCGCATGGCGCCGCACCCGCTGTTCGATGTCGAAGGCCACGACCTGATCATCACCGTGCCGCTGGCACCGTGGGAGGCAGCCTTGGGCACCAAGGTGGCCGTGCCGACCCTGACCGGCAAGATCAACCTGACCATTCGCCCCGACAGCCAAAGCGGCCAGCGCCTGCGCGTGCCGGGCATGGGCCTGGCCAACAAGCACGGTGAGCGTGGCAACCTTTACGCTCAGCTCAAGGTGGTAATGCCACCGGCTTCGGACCCTGCAACCCGTGAACTGTGGACCCAGCTTTCCGAGAAGGCTGCGTTCGACCCGAGGACACAATGGAGTAAGTGATCATGAGCAGCACCCTGATCGTTCAACTGGACATGCGTACCTTGTGTCAGGAAGCCGATATCACGGCTGACTACGTGATCGAAATCGTCGAGCACGGCATTGTCGAGCCCTCCGGGCAAACCCCGGAAGACTGGTTGTTCGACGATCAGGCGCCGCTGTTGGCCAGGCGTGCAGCGAAGCTGCATCGGGAGCTGGAACTGGAGTGGGAAGGCGTAGCGCTGGCGTTGGAGCTGCTGCAGGAAGTGCAGCAACTGCGTAGCGAGAACACAATGCTCAGGCAGCGGTTGGGGCGTTTTGTGCAGGGTTGACCTGTTAATTCTGCCAGTAGACGAGCCCCGGCCCGACTCCATATTTTGAACGCGTCGTGTTTAATCCTTCCAAGAGGGCTTTACAGATGAGCGTTCAAGTTGCTGGTACCCAGCAAGATTATCGAGCTGCTATCAATCGCAAAGGGATCGTTGTGGTCGAGGTCTTTCGCGAGGGTAGCTCGGCGAGCAGGGCGGTGACCGAGTATGTTGAAAAGTGGGCCGTCGAGGAGCAGAAAGTCGCATTTCTGCGAGTGCCGCTGGCGCTGGTGAAGGACGATCCCACAACATTCAACCACGTCGCCAGTGCACCCACTATTTGCTATTTCAAGGATGGCAAGTGTGTGCTTGAGGTATTAGGCAACTATTCCACCAGCAACTGGTTCAAGGACAAACTGCGCGACGTTGACGCCCAGGCTTAAGCATTCAGGCCGTTGGCTGGCTATCATCTTGGAGCATCAGCTGCATGAACGTCAGATCCAGCCAGCGGCCAAACTTCACCCCGACCTGAGGCATCTGCCCGGTCACCACGAAGCCCAGCCGCTCATGCATGCGCACCGAGGCAGCATTGCCGCTTTCGATGGCGGCAACCATCACATGCTTGCCGCACGCCCGCGCCCGCTCGACCAGGGCGGCCATCAGCGCCGGGCCAAGGCCTTTCCCGCGTTGGTCACCACGGATGTACACCGAGTGTTCCACGGTCAGGCGAAACCCTTCGAACGGGCGCCAGTCGCCAAACGATGCGTACCCCAGCACCCCGGTCTGATCTGCGGCCACCAGTATCGGGTAGCCTTGCTGACCCCTTGCTTCGAACCACGCCTGTCGGTTGCCCAGGTCTACCGGGGTTTCGTTCCAGATCGCCGTGGTGTTGCACACGGCATCGTTGTATATGTCGAGGATGCCCGGCACATCGGTGAACAGGGCGTCGCGTATGTGGTAACTCATGGCAGCGTCTCGCAAAGTCGATGGCTGCAGATTAAATGGTTACCAGCCCGCGCACACCTTCGGCCTGCATGTTTTCACCTCGCCCGCGCTGGATGATCTCGCCGCGGGCCATGACCAGGTATTGGTCGGCTAGCGCTTCGGCGAAGTCGTAGAATTGCTCGACCAGCAGGATCGCCATATCGCCACGTTCTGCCAGGCGCCGGATCACCGCGCCGATTTCCTTGATCACCGAGGGTTGAATGCCTTCGGTCGGCTCATCGAGGATCAGCAAGCGGGGCCGGCTGGCCAGTGCCCGGCCGATGGCAAGTTGTTGCTGCTGGCCACCGGACAGGTCGCCCCCACGGCGTTGTTTCATCTGTTCCAGCACCGGGAACAGCTCATAGATGAAAGCGGGCACTTCTCGCGCTGCACGGGCCGGGAAACGCGATAGGCCCATCAGCAGGTTTTCCTCGACCGTCAGGCGCGGGAAAATCTCGCGGCCCTGGGGCACATAGGCAATACCTGCGTGGACGCGTTGCTGAGGCTTGAGTGTGGTGATCGGTTTGCCTTCCCACTCGACGCTCCCCTCGCGGGCCGGCACCAGGCCCATCAGGCAGCGCAACAAAGTGGTCTTGCCCACGCCATTGCGCCCGAGCAAGCAGGTGACTTCACCGACCTTGGCTTCGAAGGACAGGCCGCGCAGGATGTGGCTGCCGCCGTAGTACTGGTGCAGGGTGTCGATTTTCAGCATGTGCAACTCCAGGGAAATCTGCTTTGCCTGTAGCGGCCCCTTCGCGGCCAAAGCCGCTCCCCCCATGTTGTAGCTGATCTCAAGGCCTTGGGGAGCGGGTTCACCCGCGAACGGGCCTGGTGTCTAACGGCCCAGGTACACCTCGACCACCCGCTCATCCGCCTGCACCTGCTCCAGCGAGCCCTGCGCAAGCACGCTGCCCTGGTGCAGCACGGTCACATGGTCGGCAATGCTGCCGACGAAGCCCATGTCGTGCTCCACCACCATCAGCGAATGCTTGCCGGCCAGGCCCTTGAACAGCTCGGCGGTGAATTCGGTTTCGGCATCGGTCATACCCGCCACTGGCTCGTCGAGCAGCAGTAGTTGCGGCTCCTGCACCAGCAGCATGCCGATCTCCAGGAACTGCTTCTGCCCGTGCGACAGCAGGCCGGCCTGGCGCTGGGCCAAGGGCAGCAGGCGCAGTGTCGTCAGCACTTGCTCGATGCGTTGGCGCTGTTCATCACAAAGGCGCGCGGTCAGGCTGGCCCATACCGACTTGTCGGTCTTCAAGGCCAGCTCGAGGTTCTCGAAGACCGTCAATGCTTCGAACACAGTGGGCTTCTGGAATTTGCGGCCGATACCTGCCTGGGCGATCTGGTATTCACTCATGCGGGTCAAATCGAGGGTATCGCCAAAGAAGGCGCTGCCGGTGTCGGGCCGGGTCTTGCCGGTGATCACGTCCATCATCGTGGTCTTGCCGGCGCCGTTGGGGCCAATGATGCAGCGCAGCTCGCCCACACCGATGTACAGGTTCAGGGCATTGAGGGCTTTGAAACCGTCGAAGCTGACACTGATGTCCTCAAGGCTCAGCACCGTGCCATGACGGGTATCGAGCCCGGTCTTGCGGGTTTGGCCCAGGCCTATCGCCTCGCGGCCGCTGCCAAGTTGGTCGAAAACCGGTTCGAGCATGAATTCGGGGTGTACCGGGGGCACGCCTCTCATGGCTGGCTCCTTTTTTTCAGCAGGCCGACTACGCCTTTGGGCAGGTACAACGTGACCAGGATGAACAACGCCCCGAGAAAGAACAGCCAGAACTCTGGGAATGCCACGGTGAACCAGCTCTTCATGCCATTGACCAGGCCGGCGCCCAGCAGTGGGCCGATCAAGGTGCCACGCCCGCCCAGGGCTACCCATACGGCGGCCTCGATGGAGTTGGTCGGTGACATCTCGCTGGGGTTGATGATGCCCACCTGCGGCACGTACAACGCGCCTGCCAAGCCGCACAACACGGCGCTGAGCACCCACACCAGCAGCTTGAAACCGCGCGGGTCGTAGCCACAGAACATCAGGCGGTTTTCTGCATCGCGCACGGCGGTGAGCAGACGGCCGAACTTGCTTTGAGTCAGGCGCCAGCACAGGTACAGGCTGGCCAACAACAGGCCGACGGTGCACAGGAACAGCACCGCGCGAGTGCCTTGTGCGGCGATGTCGTAGCCAAGGATCGTTCGAAAGCTAGTGAAGCCGTTGTTGCCGCCAAAGCCTGTCTCATTGCGAAAGAACAACAGCATCCCGGCGAAGGTCAGGGCCTGGGTCATGATCGAGAAGTACACGCCCTTGATCCGCGAGCGGAAGGCGAACCAGCCGAACACCAGTGCCAGCAGGCCGGGCGCCAGCACCACCAGGCACAGGGCCCAGGCGAAATGCTCGGTGCCCACCCAGTACCAGGGCAGTTCGCTCCAGGACAGGAACGTCATGAACCCCGGCAGCCCATCACCGGCCGCCTGGCGCATCAAGTACATGCCCATGGCGTAGCCGCCGAGTGCGAAGAACAGGCCATGGCCCAGCGATAGTAGCCCGGCGTAACCCCATACCAAGTCCAGCGCCAGGGCGACGATGGCGTAGCACAGGATCTTGCCGACCAACGTCAGGATGTAGGCTGAAACGTGCAGTGGATGATCGGCCGGCAGCAGCGACAGCAACGCCAGGGCCACCAGCAGCGGCACGACGACCGCCCCAATGGCCAGTGACAAGCGTGGGCCAGCTTTTTGCGAAGCGGTGACAAGCAGTGGCTGGTTCATCAGTCGATTACCCGTCCCTTGAGGGCGAACAAGCCTTGCGGGCGCTTCTGAATGAACAGAATGATCAACGCAAGGATGAGGATCTTGCCGAGTACCGCACCGATCTGCGGTTCCAGCAGCTTGTTGGCGATACCCAAGCCAAATGCGGCCCAAAGGCTGCCGGCCAGTTGCCCGACGCCACCGAGTACCACAACCAGGAACGAGTCGATGATGTAGCTCTGGCCCAGGTCCGGGCCGACATTGCCCACCTGGCTCAGCGCCACACCACCCAGCCCGGCGATGCCAGAGCCCAGGCCGAAGGCGAGCATATCGACCCGGCCGGTGGAGACGCCGCAGCAGGCTGCCATGTTGCGGTTCTGGGTCACGGCGCGCACGTTCAGGCCCAGCCGTGTGCGGTTGAGCAGCAGCCAGGTAAGCAGCACCACTGCCAGGGCGAAGCCGATGATCACCAAGCGGTTGTAGGGCAGTACCAGGTTGGGCAGCAGCTGGACGCCGCCGGAGAGCCACGCTGGGTTGCTGACCTCGACGTTCTGCGCACCGAACAGCAGGCGAATGGCCTGGATCAGAATCAGGCTGATGCCCCAGGTTGCCAGCAGGGTCTCCAGTGGGCGGCCATACAGGTGGCGAATCACCGTGCGCTCCAGAGCCATGCCGACCCCGGCGCTGACCGCGAAGGCTACCGGCAAGGCGATCAATGGATAGAACTCGATGGCGCCAGGGGCATAGCGCTGCAGCAACACCTGGACCATGTAGGTGCTGTAGGCGCCCAGCATCAGCATCTCGCCATGGGCCATGTTGATCACCCCAAGCAAACCGAAGGTGATCGCCAGGCCCAGCGCTGCCAGTAGCAGGATCGAACCCAACGACAGGCCACTGAAGGCTTGGCCCAGCAGCTCGCCTATCAACAGCTTGCGCTTGACTTGGGTCAGGCTGGTTTCGGCAGCGGTGCGCACCCCAGGGTCGCCTTCGGCATCCGCTTGCAGCAAGGCTTCGAGGCGGGTACGTGCCAGCGGGTCGCCGGTCTCGCCCAGCAGGCGTACGGCAGCCAAGCGCACCGCTGGCTCACTGGCGCTCAGTTGCAGGTTGGCTAAAGCCAGGCCAAGGGCCGCATGCACCGCGGCATCCGGCTCACTGGCAAAGCGCCGGTCGAGGAAAGCCATCTGTGCCGGCTGCGCACTCTTTTGCAGCTGCTGAGCGGCGGCCAGCCGGGTGGCGCTGCTCTGGCCGAGCAGTTGGTGGCTGGCCAGCGCATTGTCGATCAGGCCGCGCAGGCGGTTGTTCAGGCGCACCTTGCGCGTGTCATCGGGCCCGATGCGGCCCTGGCGAAGGTTTTCCAGCAACGGCAAACGCGCTGCATCGGGTTGTGCCGCCCAGCTTTCCAGCAGCCGGGCCTGCTCGGCGGGCTTGGCGGACAGGAAAAATTCGCCCTCGCTGGCCTGAGTGGCCAAGGGTAATAGCAAGAGCAAAAGCACAGTGAACAGGAGTCTGAGCATGCGAGCAATCCTGGCTATCGACGGTGGATTCTTCGTGGGTGAACCCACGCCCACAGGTAAGAAGCAAGGGCTGAACCCTGAAACGTCCCTGTTGCAGCGGGCTTACCTGCGAATGGGCCGCTAGGCGGCCCCGCGCATCAGTTGCCTTTCACAGCGTAATCAGGGCGCTTGTCGTTGCCCGGAATGAACGGGCTCCATGGCTGGGCACGCAGTGGTTGCTCGGTCTCCCAGACCACGCTGAACTGCCCGTCATCCTGGATCTCGCCGATCATCACCGGCTTGTGCAGGTGGTGGTTGGTCTTGTCCATGGTCAGGGTGAAGCCCGACGGCGCCTTGAAGGTCTGCCCGGCCAACGCCTCGCGTACCTTGTCGACATCGGTCGACTTAGCTTTTTCAGCAGCCTGGGCCCACATATGGATGCCCACGTAAGTGGCTTCCATCGGGTCGTTGGTTACCGCTTTGTCGGCGCCGGGCAGGCCTTTGGCCTTGGCGTAGGCTTTCCAGTCGGCGACGAACTTCTGATTGACAGGGTTATCCACCGACTCGAAGTAGTTCCAGGCTGCCAGATGCCCAACCAGCGGTTTTGTGTCGATGCCTCGCAGCTCTTCTTCACCAACCGAGAACGCCACCACCGGCACATCGGTGGCCTTCAGGCCCTGGTTGGCCAGCTCTTTGTAGAACGGCACGTTGGAGTCGCCGTTGACCGTGGAGATCACTGCCGTCTTGCCGCCTGCGGAGAACTTCTTGATGTTGGCGACGATGGTCTGGTAATCGGCGTGGCCGAACGGGGTGTAAACCTCTTCGATGTCCTTGTCGGCCACGCCCTTGCTGTGCAGGAAGGCGCGCAGGATCTTGTTGGTGGTGCGCGGGTAGACGTAGTCGGTGCCCAGCAGGAAGAAGCGCTTGGCGCTGCCGCCGTCTTCGCTCATCAGGTACTCGACCGCTGGAATGGCCTGCTGGTTGGGCGCTGCCCCGGTGTAGAACACGTTCGGCGACATCTCTTCGCCTTCGTACTGCACGGGGTAGAACAACAGGCCGTTGAGCTCCTCGAACACCGGCAGCACGGACTTGCGCGATACCGAGGTCCAGCAGCCGAACACCACCGCGACCTTATCCTGGGTCAGCAGCTGGCGACTCTTCTCAGCGAACAGTGGCCAGTTGGAGGCCGGGTCGACCACCACCGGCTCCAACATCTTGCCGTTCACACCACCCTTGGCATTGATCTGGTCGATGGTCATCAACGCCATGTCCTTGAGCGAGGTTTCGGAAATCGCCATGGTCCCGGACAGCGAATGCAGGATGCCGACCTTGATGGTCTCGGCGGCCTGGATACTCCAGCTCAGGCCCATCGCCGCAATCGATGCGCTGAGGGTGAATGCCTTGATCAGACTGCGACGCTTCATGTGCTCTCTCCGCTAGGTTTCTTATGTGTTGGGCAAGCGGGAAGGGCTTTGCAAGGGGTGTGCCGAGTGGCGGAAGGTGCATGGCAGACGGGTTGTGCGAGGTGTTGGGGCGTTTTGGCGGCCCAGCATGGTGCTTGGTGCGATCGTTCGCACAATAGTGGGGCTTGCTCAGGGGGGCTACCGTCACTCACCTGTTGAGTGAAGGCGCTTCAGCGCCTTGCACCAATAGGTGAGTGAGTCGTATTGCGTAAGGGCAGCACAGTAGCCCGGGCGGGATCAGCCGTTACGCACTGTGGTACGAGGGGAGCGTTTGCCACGAAGGAACTGGTAAGTAACCGCCAGCAGCAGGAACCATAACGGCGTGACCACCAAGGCCGAGCGGGTATCGGCCTCCAGGCTCAGCAGCACCAGAATGAATGCGAAGAACGCCAGGCACACGTAGCACATCAAGCGCCCGCCCGGCATCTTGTAGGTCGAGGCCTGGTGCAGCGCGTCGCGATGCTTGCGGTACTTCAGATACGACAGCAGGATCAGCGTCCAGACGAACATGAACAGCACCGCTGACACCGTGGTCACCAAGGTGAACGCCTCGATCACATTCGGCACCAGGTAGATCAGCACCGCGCCCAGCAACAGGCAGATGCAGGAGAAGTAAAGGCCGTTGGCTGGCACCGAGCGGCTTGAAAGTTTCTCGAATGCCTTTGGCGCATCGCCTTCCTGGGACAAACCGTAGAGCATGCGGCTGGTGGAGAACACGCCGCTGTTGGCCGAGGAGGCGGCCGAGGTCAGTACCACGAAATTGATGATGCTCGCCGCCGCAGGCAGGCCGGCCAGCACGAACAGCTCCACGAACGGGCTCTTGCCCGGCACCACGTCGCGCCATGGGGTTACCGCCATGATCGCGACCAGTGCCAGCACGTAGAACACGATGATCCGCACCGGGATCGAGTTGATCGCCCGTGGCAGGGTACGCTCAGGGTTCTTCGCTTCAGCAGCCGTGGTGCCTACCAATTCGATACCGACGAAGGCGAACACGGCGATCTGGAAGCCTGCGAAGAAGCCCATCAGGCCATTGGGGAACATGCCGCCGTCGTTCCACAGGTTGGCCAGTTGTGCTGTGCGCCCGCTTGGCGAAGTGAACCCGGTGATGACCATGTACAGGCCGGTAGCCACAAGGCCGAGAATGGCGACGATCTTGATCAGGGCGAACCAGAACTCCAGTTCACCAAACATTTTCACCGTCACCAGGTTCAGCGACAGCAGTACGGCAACGCAGGTCAGCGCCGGTATCCACTGCGGCAGGTCGGGGAACCAGAATTGCGTGTAGGCGGCGATGGCCACCACGTCGGCGATGCCGGTCACCACCCAGCAGAACCAATAGGTCCAGCCGGTGAAATAGCCGGCCCATGGACCGAGCAGGTCGGCAGAGAAGTCGATGAACGATTTGTAGTTAAGGTTCGACAGCAGCAGTTCGCCCATGGCGCGCATGACGAAGAACAGCATGAAGCCGATGATCATGTAGACGAAAATGATCGACGGCCCGGCCAGGCTGATGGTCTTGCCCGAACCCATGAACAGGCCAGTACCGATGGCGCCGCCGATGGCGATCAGTTGAATGTGTCGATTGGTCAGGTTGCGCTGCAGATGCTGGTCATCTGGCGTGGTTGGTGAGGTTTGCGTCATCAAGCGGCATTCCCTTGGAAGGACAGTCTTCTTGTCAGAGGTAGCCGGCTAGGCTAACACGCTCGTGCCAGATTGGTGCGCGACAGATCGACTCGACTTTTGCGTAGCAGGCATGCCTGCTGTACTGGCCTGTTCGCGGGTGAACCCGCGAACAGGCTGGAATGCCTCAGGCGCTGACCAGCGCTCGGCGGCGCTTCACCGCCAGGCTGTCCAACACCCACATCACCAGCATCGACACGCCCACCAGGGGGAACATAACCCCCAGCACCAGCATTACCCCCACCGCCGCTTTCCAGCGCGGCAGGTCATGGCGCAGCGGCGGTACGCCCAGCCCACCCTGTGGCCGGCGCTTCCACCACATCACCAACCCGCTCACCGAGCCCAGCAGGATCATCAGGCAAACCAGCAGGATGATGACCTGGTTCAGCGGCCCGAACATCTTGCCTTCGTGCAGCATCACGCCCAGTTCGGTAGCTCGGGCGACCGGGCTATAGTCGTGCCAGCGCACATCGGCCAAAACCTTGCCGGTGTACTGGTCCACATGCAGGGTGGCATCGTTGCGCGGGTCGTCGGCGAATACGGCGATCGTATACACCCCCTGCGCCGTGGTCGGCGCGGTGATGCTGTAGCCCGGCGTTACCTGGCGTGCCGTGGCGATGTCCTGCACTTGCTGCAGGCTCACCTGGGGTGCAGCCGGTGCACTGTCCATCATGTGATGCCCGGCATGCTCGGCATGGGCGCCGGACTGCGGCATCGGCGTGTTTTCCAGCGCCCACGGCACGGTCTGGCGGTGCGCGCTGTTCAGCTCGCGGGCCTGTTGGTCGGATTTGGGCACGTCATTCCACATGGCTGCCGGGAAGCGATTCCACAGGTCGGCGTACTGTTTGCCCCACAGGCCGGTCCAGGTCATGCCGCTGATCAGCATCAGCAACAACAGGGCGGAGCCCCAGAACCCGGTGACCGCATGCAGGTCACGCCAGAACAGCCGGCCCTTGGCAGCCAGGCGTGGCCATAGCACGCCTGCGCCACTGCGCCCGCGGGGCCACCACAAGTACAGCCCCGACACCACCAGCACGATGCCCCAGCCAGCGGCCAGCTCCACCAGGCGGTCACCGACCGTACCGACCATCAGCTCGCCGTGCAGCGCGCGGGCGATGGCTTGCAGGTTCTGCTTGGCGTCCTGTTCGCCCAGGAACTTGCCGCTGTAGGGGTCGATAAACACGTTCAGCTCTCGGCCTGCATCGTGTACCACGAACTGAGCGCTGCGCTTGGCATCGATCGGCGGCAGGTACTGGCCGACATGGCCATTGGGGTAGGCTTGGCGCACTTCGGCAAGCAAGGCGTCGGCGCTTTGTCGGTGGTGGCCCTGTTCGACCACCATCAGGTCTCGGTACATCAGCGGGTCCAGCTGCGGCTTGAACAGGTAGATGATCCCGGTGATCGCCAGCAGAATCATGAAGGGGGCCACGAACAGCCCTGCATAGAAATGCCATCGCCAGGCCAGGTTGTAGAAGGTGATGCGCGTTCCTCTCATGGGAACCTCCTGTTTGACCAGCATGTGGGCGCAACCGCTGTTGCGCCCGTCGTTGTTGTCAGAAGCTGAAATCGACCTTGGTCCAGAAGGTCCTGCCCGGCTCGTTGACCGGCTGTGGGTCACTGGCCGGGTAGCCAAACCCGGCATTCCCGGCCAGGTTCAGATGCTCGGCGTAGGTTTTGTCGAACAGATTGTCGACCCCCGCGCTGAGCTTGAGGTTGTGATTGACCTTGTAGGCGCCGTTGAGCGAGAACACGCCGAAGCCTGCGCTTTTGTCGTAGTCCTTGCCTACCACGTTGCCCTGGTTCTGGGCGATGCGGTTCTGCGCCGCCGCCAGGCGCCACAAGGCACCGGCGCTCCAGCTGTCGCGGCTGTAGGTCAGCCCCAGGCGACTTTCCAGCGGCGGCATTTGCGGCAATGCCTTGCCGTCGCTGCTGTTCTTGCCCCAGGCATAGGCCACAGTGGCATCGGCCTTCCAGCGATCACTGAGTTTGTACGCCGCGCCCAGCTCGCCGCCCATGATGCGGGCGTCGACATTCTGCGCCTGGGTGCTGCTCATGCCCATCATCGCGCTGCGGTAGTCGAACAGGATGTAGTCACGAATCTGGCCGATGTAGCCCGATGCCCAGGCTTCCAGACGCTCGCCGCGGTACTGGATACCGAAGTCGAGCTGAGTGGTCTTCTCTGGCTTGATGCTGTCGAAGGCATTGACCGCGCCTGCCGGGCCTTGATCGGGAGAGAACAGCTCCCAGTAGTCGGGGAAGCGCTGGGCATGGCCCAGGCCAATGTACGTGGTCGCCGCCAGGGCTGCCAGGTCATGCTCATAGCGCACGAAGCCACTGGGCAAGGTATCGGCACGGGTGTTGCCGTTGGTGGCGCTGTCGTCACGAAAGTCCCGCGCCGTGGCACGGTCCAGGCGGGCGCCGGTGATCAGCCGATCGTCACCGGTGGCGTACCAGGTCAGCTCGGCAAAGGCACCGTAATTGTGGAAGTCGGCGTCCTTGGTCCATGGCTCGCTCCTGTAGGTGTCGACACCCATGGCGCTGCGCGCACGGTGCTCATTGGTCTGCGCGTCGATGCCGCTGATCAGCTGCACGTCAGCCCAGCGCCAGGTGGCCTTGATACGTGCGCCCAAGGTGCGGCGATCCACTGCAGCGGCCATGGGGCCTGCCATCATGCCGGTACCTGAGGGGGTACGCAGGCTGTAGTTGTCCATCACATGGTCGGCGTAGTTGTAGTAGACCTGCGCCTCGACCTTGTCGAGCACCTCGCCGATGTTGGACTTCTCAAAGCGCAGGCCCAGGCTTTCGCGCTTGAATTGCGCGCCGTCCATGCCCCGCCCGGCATAACGCGCCTCGCCGTCACCCTTACCGGCGGTGAGTTCGAGCAAGGTGTCCTGGTCGGGCGTCCAGCCCAGGGTGACGTCGCCGTTCCACTTTTCCCAGCGCGACGGCACGGTGTCGCCATTGCCGTCTTGGTAATCGTCCGAGCGCGACTGGTTGCCAATAAAGCGTGCGTAGCCCTGGCTATTGCCGGCGGCGGCGTCGAGCACCTTGTCGAAGCGGCCATTGGACCCGGCCAGCAAGCTGGCATTGACCCGGCTGCCAAGGGTGCCGAACTTCTCCGGCTCACGCTCGAAGAGCACCGTGCCGGCCGAGCCCCCCGGCCCCCAGATCACGCTTTGCGGGCCTTTGATTACAGTCAGGCGGTCGTAGGTTTCCGGGGCGATGTAGGAGGTGGGGGCATCCATACGGTTGGGGCAGGCGCCGAGCATTACACCGCCGTTGGTGAGAATGTTCAGGCGTGAGCCGAACATGCCACGCAGTACCGGGTCGCCATTGGTGCCACCGGCGCGGATCGCTGAAAAGCCAGGTATGGTTTTCAGGTAGTCGGCGCCATCACTGGCCGGCACCGGCTGGCGCGGATCTTTGGGGTTGGTGACCACGGTCAGTGGCGAGCTTGGCGCGATGGCAGTGATCACCGTAGGGCTCAGCTCGGCTTCGTTGGCCTCGGGGCCAAGGTCGCTGGCCAGGGCCATGGGGGCAAGCAGCGAGCCGCATAACGCGGCGAACGTCCCGCGCAGGGCGGGTGGAAAAACACGGGTGCAGCCAGACATAGTGATTCCAGTCGATCAGTCATGAGGGGGCCCGAAGCCTCGTGGCTCCGGGCGATAGCAGTGGATTCAGACGCTGATCGAAAGGGGCGGCGCGCGGCTACGCGCACCGGGGAAAACCGCCTGCCGGGCATGCCCCAAACGCGTGGCAGTCAGGGCATGCGTGGCAGGGACTGCGCTGGCCACGCCCAGTGGGCTTAGGGCCTGTGGCAGGGCGGGGCAGTTGAACAGCAGGCTGCAATAGCCGCACTTCTCCCACATCACATGCAGCTGGCCATCGTTGCCGTGGCCGTGATGGCCGTCGCTGCCATGGGCGTGAGCCGCCGGCATGGCCATGTCCATCGGCATGCTCATGCCGGCGTGGTGGTTCATCGGCATCGCCTGGGAAATAAGCGGGCCGATGAAAATCATCCACATGGCGAACAGGCTCAGCCAGCCGCCACCGACGCACCTGCTAGCAGGGCGGGTGGTACGGCTGCGGCTGTTACGCGGCAGGCTCATGGGGGCAGTGGCTGTGAGCGGGTGTCAGTGCGTGTGTTCGTGGGCCTGGTCCGCTGGCGCCTGCTTCTGTACGGCTACCTCCACGGTAATGTCGCCAGCCTTCTGGAAGTGCAGGGTCAGCGGGAAGCGCTTGCCGTCGCTGAGCAGGCTGCGGTCCTTGGGCTGCATGAGCATCACGTGGTAGGCGCTTGGGGCGAAGACCAGATCCTTGCCGGCGGGCACCACCACGGTGCTGACCTGTTGCATCTTCATGGCGCCGCTGGCGCTCATGGCATGTTCGTGCAGTTGCGCGTCATCGCTGATCGGGCTGTCGACGCTCAGCAAGCGGTCATCGGCTTTACCGTTGTTGTGCACGACAAAGTAGGCGGCGACGTTGGGCGCGTTCGGCGGCAGTTGCAGCGACCAGGGGTGAGCGATGTGCAGGTCGCCAACGGTGTATTCATGGGCATTGGCGTAGACGCCTGGCAGCAGCAGGGCAGCCAGTACGAGAGCTTGCTTGAGCATGGTGGTTCTCCGATCTGTTCAGGTTCAGGCACACAGCATGATGAACTCAGACCAGGGGAGAGGCACGGGGATTGAGTGCAGGCCAGAGCTGGCGGGGCGTGGGCCGGTAGTCGCGCAGTGTCGGCGCAAGCCTGCTCAGCGAACTGGGCGGGTTGTGCAGTTGTGGCGAATAACCCGGCAGGGCCAACAGCGGGGCGGCGCCTGAGCAGCACCAGCAGTGCTGCATGTTGGAGTGCTGATCGCCTTGGCTACCGAGGTCGATCTTGGCCAGGGCCTGGACATCGACCTTGGCCTTGCCGGCCATGCTGGAACAGAAAGCCCCCCACAGCAGTTGCTCTGCCGGGCCCTTTGGCGCAGCAGAAGACAACGGCATGGCCAGCAGGTTGAACAGCACTGCAAGGCAGGCGATCCAGGCAATGTGCCGACGTGGGGGCATGGAGAGATCCGGTCAGGAATCGTGGCGGCTATTGTACGGCGCAGTATAGGTAAAAAAGCCGGGGTGCGGTGAAGTGACGCAGCCGGGGGCTGCAAAGCCGGCCCCGCCTGGCTCAGGCCTTGGTGCGGCCCATCAAGCCCCGCACCGTCTCTTGCAAATCCGCTGGCAATACCACCAGCTTCGCATTGTTGCTGCTGGCCAGGTTCTCCATGGCCCCAACATAGCGCTCGCCAAGCAGGTACATGGCCGGTACGGTTTCGTTGCCTACCGCTTCCTTGACCAGCGAGATCGCACGGGCCGAGGCTTCTGCCAGGTTGATCTGCGCTTCGGCATCCAGTTTGGCCGACTGCAGCCGCGCCTCGGCCTCAAGGATCGCCGCCTGTTTGGCACCCTCAGCCCGGGTCACGTCGGCCTTACGCTCACGCTCGGCGGCGGCCTGGCGCTCCATGGCCAACTGCATGTTCTGGGACGGTTTGATGTCTTGAATTTCCACCGAACGCACGGTTACACCCCAGTCTTCGGTCTGCTCGGACATCGCTTCACGCAACCGGGCCTTGATCTGCTCACGGCTGGAGAGCGCTTCGTCCAGGTCCATCGCACCGACGATCGCGCGCAGCGAAGTCATGGTCAGGCTGGTGACGGCGAACGAGAAGTCCTGCACGCCATAGGAGGCTTTCTGCGGGTCGACCACCTTGGCGAAACACAGGGCGTTGGCGACGATGACTGCATTGTCACGGGTGATGATTTCCTGCTCCTGCACATCGAGGATGATGTCCTTGGTCGGCAGACGATAGGCGACGACGTCCATGTACGGGATGACGATGTTCAGCCCAGGCTTGAGGGTGTTGTGGTAGCGGCCAAGGCGTTCGACGATCCATTCCTCGCCCTGGGGGACGATCCGCACCCCTTTGAACACGGTGATCAGGACGAACACGGCGAGGGCGCCGACGACGATGAGACTGGTCATGATGAAAACTTCCTGTTGTTTGCCAATTCAGGCCCGGATCACCCGGGCAATGTTGCCTTCGATGGCGACGAGCCGTACACGCTCGCCGGCTGCGATGTCGCTGTCGGCGACGCAGGTCCATTCCTCGTTGCCCAGCAGTGGCTTCTGGAAACGCACGCGGCCTTTCTGGAAAGGGGAGACACTGCCGGTCAGCAGCCCGACTTCACCGATCACGCTGTCGGCAGTCCAGCGCACGTCCGGTTGCTTGCGCTTGAACAGTTTGAACCAGAGGTACGTGGTGACCGAGGAGAGCAGCACCCACAGCAACCCTTGCATGTCCAGCTGCAAGCCTGGAGCGGCCAGGGCGATGAGCGATACCAGCACCGCGCCGATGCCGAACCAGAGGATGAAGAACGTGGGCAGGACCAGTTCGAGCAGGATCAGGCCGATGCCGAAGACCAGCCAGATCCACCATTGCATTTCCATATGAGGGGCGCCTTCCATAGAGGAGGACAGAGTCTAAAACGCTCAGTGGGCGAATGGCCACCCGAAGGTTCTTGATTGTATTGTTGTCGATTAGGGCGTGATCAGTAGGAAATTTCGCTGCGTTAGGCCTGGCCTGTAGGACTTACCAGCCAGTCTTAAATACGCAAACCAGGAACGCGTTGAAATTCACGCACGTTGTTGGTTACGAGCACCATCCCCCGAGCGCGGGCATGCCCCGCTATCACTTGGTCGAATGGACCCATCGGTTTACCAGCCCGCGCCAGTCCTGCACGTAATTGCCCGCTGTGCTCCGCGGCTTGGCTGTCGTAATCGAGCACTTCCAGGCGGGCTGCGAAGCCTTCCACTATCGAAAGGTTGTGCTCTGGTTGGGTTGACTTCTCTGCGCCGTATACCAGTTCCATTAACGTAACGGTACTGATGGCCATTTGACCGTGATGGCGGTTGAAGGCCTCGCGAACCCACTGTGGCTTGTGCTTGATCGTGAAGATGCAGATGTTCGTGTCGAGCATGTACCTGAGCATTAAAACCCTTCGCGTTCCTGTTCGGCAGGTTGATCGCGGCTGGCCATGAAGTCCGTACTTGCGTCACTGCCGTCGAACCAGCTGTCCCATGACTCTCCAGCAGGCGTAATGATGCAGGTACGTCCCACGGCAACGATGTCTACGCGGGTCACTTCATCAGGAAGGGCGACGGACTTCGGCAAACGGATGGCCTGGCTGCGGTTACTTTTGAAGACTGCACCTTGCTCCATGATGGGCCTCCTTGGAAGCAGCGAACTGTGACTGAAGTTAAAACGCAGAGCGTATATGTCAAAGGGATATACGCTCTCATGGCATTTCAAGCATCTCTTTGATCTTGGCCTGCAGCAGGCTCGCATGGGTGAACTCAAGGTCTACCTTTGCTAACGAGGGGCGTTTCAGGATCAGCACTGGCACTCCATGCTCCCTGGCCACCTCAAGCTTCGGCTCGGTCGCCACGCTGCCGCTGTTCTTGCTCACCAGCACATCGATGCGCCGCCTTTGGAACAGTGCCCGCTCGTCTTCGATCTGAAACGGCCCGCGCGCGCCGATCACTTCGCAGCGCTCATTGCCAGGGCAGGCTTCCAGCGCCCGCAGCGTCCAGAACTGCTCCGGTGGAATCTCCTCAAGATGCTGCAGCGGCTCGCGCCCGAGGGTGAACAGTGGCCGCCGAAACGGCTTGAGCGCCTCGATCAGCCCGGCCCAGTCATCCACCTCGCGCCAGTCGTCCCCTGGCTGTGCCTGCCAGGCCGGGCGGCGCAAGGCCCAGCACGGGATGCCAACGGCTTGCGCGGCGCTGGCCGCGTTATGGCTGATCTGTGCGGCATAAGGGTGCGTGGCATCGATCAACAAGGTGATACCCGCTTCACGCAGGTAAGTGGCCAGGCCTTGTGCGCCACCATAGCCACCAACCCTTACCTGGCACGTAAGGTCCTGGGGCACACGCCCGACACCGGCCAGGCTATAGATGTGCTCGGGGCCGAGCTGGCGGGCGATGGCCAACGCTTCTGTGACGCCGCCGAGCAGTAGGATGCGCTGGCTCATTGCACACCAGCCTTGCCGACCACGCCGCCCTGGCGATCGATGGCGAACACTTCCACTTGCACCTGTGCCGGCACCACGCTACGAGCGAAGGCCAGCGCGTGATCGCACACCGCATCGCCCAGGGCAATGCCGGCGGTGTGTGCCAGGGCCAAGGCTTGCTGGCTGGTGTTGGCCGCAATGATGGCTGCCTGCAGCTCTGCGTCGGCGCCGATGTCTGCAGCCCAGCCGGCCAGCTGCGGCAGATCGATGCTCGAATGACGGCTGTGCAGGTCCATGTGGCCTGCCGCCAGCTTGCTGATCTTGCCAAAGCCTCCACACAGGGTGAGGCGTGGCACGGGTACTTTGCGTACGTGCTTGAGCACGGCGCCGACGAAGTCGCCCATCTCGATCAAGGCGATTTCGGGCAGTTGGTAGATTCGGCGCATGGTGTCTTCACTGGCATTGCCGGTGCAGGCAGCGATATGGGTGTAGCCGTTGGTATGGGCGACATCGATGCCTTGGTGAATGGAGGCGATGTAGGCCGAGCAGGAGAACGGCCGGACGATGCCGCTGGTACCCAGAATCGACAGGCCGCCAAGAATGCCCAGGCGCGGGTTCATGGTCTTGAGCGCCAGTGCCTCGCCCCCTTGTACGTTGACGGTAACCTCGAAACCGCCCTGATAGCCGCACTCCTCGGCCAACTGCTGCAAGTGCTCGCTGATCATCCGCCGCGGCACAGGGTTGATGGCAGGCTCACCCACCGCTAGCACCAGGCCTGGGCGGGTGACGGTCCCGACGCCTTCTCCGGCCATGAAGCGTATGCCAGGTTGCGTCTGCAAACGGATCTGGCTGTAGAGCAGGGCGCCGTGGGTGACGTCAGGGTCATCGCCGGCATCCTTTAGCGTGCCCGCTTCGGCGCGCTCTCCTAGCAGCCGGCAGAACTCCAAGCGCATCTGTACCACCTTGCCCTTGGGCAACGTGATGCTGACTGCATCGTGGCTTTGCCCGGTCAGCAGCAGCCTGGCCGCCGCCAGACTGGTGGCCGTGGCGCAGCTGCCGGTGGTCAGGCCGCTGCGCAACGGGGCGGGCTGTTCGCGGGTTTCTTCACGCATCGAGGGGCTTCACCACGTCGAGCAAGGTGATCGGCAAAGCCTGGCGCCAGGTGTCGAAGTTGCCCAACGGTTGCGCCTGGGCGATGTGGATACGGGTCAGCTCACCGCCGTGCCGTTCACGAAAATGCGCCAAGGCCAGTTCGCTTTGCAGGGTGACCGCATTGGCGACCAGCCGCCCGCCAGGGCGCAGGCGTTCCCAGCACAACGCCAGTACGCCGTCGCGGGTGACGCCGCCGCCAATGAAGATGGCATCCGGGCGTTCCAGCTCGGCAAGGGCTTCGGGGGCCTTACCACGGACCAATTGCAGCCCAGGCACTCCCAACGCATCACGGTTGTATTCAATGAAGCCCTGGCGGCCCTCATCGGCTTCGATGGCCAGGGCCCTGCAGGCTGGGTGGGCACGCATCCATTCGATGCCGATCGAACCGCAGCCGGCGCCGACGTCCCACAGCAGCTCGCCCGGCTGTGGCCCCAGGCGTGCCAAGGTGATGGCGCGTACGTCACGCTTAGTCAGTTGGCCATCGTGGCGAAAGGCACTGTCCGCCAGCCCGGCCACACGGGGCAGGCGCATGGCAGCGGGGCTGGCCAGGCATTCGATGGCTACTAGGTTGAGCGCGGCCACTTCGCTGTCCGGCCAGTCATCGGCGGTGCCGTGCAGGTGGCGCTCGGCCTCGCCACCCAAGTGCTCCAGCACGTGCAGGCGGCTAGGCCCGAAACCGCGCTCACGCAACTGCGCGGCGATGGCCGCTGGGCTGCTGCCATCATTGCTCAATACCAACAGACGCTGGCCGCTGTGCAGGTGGGCATTGAGCGCTGCCAGGGGGCGTGCCACCACCGACACCACCTGAACGTCCTGCAATGGCCAGCCCAGGCGCGCTGCGGCCAGCGCACAGGAAGAGGGCATGGACAGCACCTGCATCTGCGCAGCCGGCACCTGCCGCGCCAGGCTGGCGCCAACGCCGAAGAACATCGGGTCGCCGCTGGCCAGCACGCAAACTGGCTTACCGCGTAGGGCCAGCACTGGGGCCAGAGAGAAGGGTGTGGGCCAGTCCTGCCGTTGTGCTCTGATGCAGCGCGGCAGGAGGGCCAGCTGGCGTGGGCTGCCTATGATCCGCGAGGCGCCCAGCAGGGCGCGCCGGGCTTGTTTGCCCAGGCCGCTGAAGCCGTCTTCGCCGATACCTACTACTGTCAGCCAGGGGGTCATGTGTCTCATTCCGCCATTTTTTGGGGCCGCTGCGTGCCTCGCTGTGGGTGAACCCGCCTCTGCAGGTGCAAACGTGTTAACCCGCGAATAAGGCGGTGCGGTCCTGATTTTCTGCTCGATCGCAGTTGAAGCTCGACCACCGGCTTTTCATGCCGCCGGACAAAGCAGGCATAATACCGCGCCTTCTACACTCAAGCGCATTTTCAGCGATTGCCGGACGCCCCATTGACGCCAGCCAACACCCCTCCAGCATCACTACGTCCCTCGGCCTGCCCGGGGTTGTGGCGCATCGTCAGCGCCCGTGACGGCGGCATCTGCCGAATCAAGCTGCCTGGCGGCCTGTTGTTGGCCGATCAGGCCGACGCGGTTGCCCTGGCAGCCGAGCGCTTCGCGGGCGGGGTGATCGAGGCGACCAACCGTGCCAACCTGCAGATCCGCGGCATAGGCAGCGACCATGCCGGGCTGATCGAAAGTCTGCTGGCGGCGGGCCTCGGGCCACGGGAGGCGGCCGGCGATGATGTGCGCAACCTGATGCTCAGCCCCTTGGCAGGGCTTGATCCGGCGATGGCGATGGATGTGCGCCCGTTGGCCGGGCAGATCCTTGATCTGCTACAGGGTACGCCGCGCTTGCACCAGTTGTCGGCCAAGTTCGCCCTACAACTGGACGGTGGTGAAGGTGTGGCGATGCTGGAGCACCCCCATGATCTGTGGCTGTCGTCAATGCACCTGGAGCAGCGCGGCTGGTTGGCATTTGGCCTGGCCAGTTGCCCGGCTGATGGCCACGTAGTGGGTGCGGTGCCGGTGGAACAGGGGCTGGCGCTGGTGCGCGCCGTGCTTGAGCGCTTCCTTGAATTGGCCAGCCCCGAGCAATCGCGTATGCGCCAGTTACTGCAAACCTGCCCGGTGGATGCCTTCATCGATGGCCTGGCGCTGCCGGTGCGCCGCGACGCCCCGGTGCTTGAGTGGCAGCGTGAGAACGTCTCAAGCCCATGGTTGGGGGCCGTGCGGCAACAGCATGGTATGGCCTTGGGCGCGGCACCGCCGTTGGGCCGGCTATCGGTTGCCATGCTGCGAGGTGCTGGCGCTGTGGCTCGCCGATGGGGGGACGGCAGCCTGCGCCTGACCCCTTGGCAAAGCCTCATGCTCACCAACATCGACCCTGCCGTGCTTGACCAAGCCATTGATGAGCTGGCGGCGCTGGGCCTGCTGTGCAGCCCCACCCAGCCACTGGCGCGTATGGTCGCCTGCACCGGCAGCCGTGGCTGTGCCAAGGGCCAGGCTGACACCAAAGCCGATGCCGCGCAGTTGGCCGCCCTGATCGGCAGTGGCGCGCCGGGCAGTGTGCACCTGTCCGGCTGCCCGCGCTCTTGCGCATTGGCCCACGTTGCACCGGCCACGTTGCTGGCCCGCTCACCGGGCCGTTATGACCTGTATCTGCGTGACGCGCACCTGCCGGGCCTGGGTGCCCTGCGCGCCACCGACCTTACCTTGAATGAAGCAGGCGCCATGCTCGCCCTGCCGACGGAGCACCTTGATGATTGACTACATCCGCGATGGTCAGGAGATCTATCGCAACTCCTTCCGGATCATCCGCGAGGAAGCACGGCTCGAGCGGATTCCCGCAGACCTGGAAAAGCTCGCCGTGCGCGTGATCCATGCCTGCGGCATGGTCGATGCCATCGATGGTCTGCAGTTCTCTGAGGGCGCCGGTCGTGCCGGGCGTGAAGCGCTGGCCAATGGCGCACCGATCCTCTGCGATGCGCACATGGTGGCCGAGGGCATCACCCGCGCACGCCTGCCCGCCAACAACCCAGTGATTTGCACCCTGCGCGACCCCAGCGTGCCAGCGCTGGCCAAAGACGCTGGCAACACGCGTTCGGCGGTGGCCCTGGAGCTGTGGCGCCCGTACCTGGAAGGAAGTGTCGTGGTGATCGGCAATGCGCCGACGGCGCTGTTCTACCTGCTCGAGATGATCGATGCTGGCGCTCCCAAGCCTGCCCTGATCCTCGGCTTTCCAGTCGGTTTCGTCGGCGCTGCCGAGTCCAAGGCGATGCTGGCCGCCGACAGCCGTGGCGTGCCGTTCGTGATCATGCAGGGCCGCCTGGGGGGCAGCGCCATGGCCGCTGCAGCAGTCAACGCCCTGGCCACGGAGGTGGAATGATGGCGCCGCGCGGACGTTTGCTAGGCCTGGGCGTTGGCCCTGGAGACCCTGAGTTGATCACCGTCAAAGCGCTGCGCCTATTGCGCGAAGCGCCGGTGGTGGCGTACTTCGTGGCCAAGGGCAAGCGCGGTAATGCCTTCGGCATCATCGAGGCGCACTTGCAGCCCGAGCAGACTTTACTGGCGCTGGTGTACCCGGTGACCACCGAGTTGCTGCCGGCGCCGCTGTCCTATGAACAGGTGATCAGCGACTTCTACGACGAGGCGGCGGTGCAGGTGGCCGAACACCTGGATGCAGGCCGTGATGTGGCGGTTATCTGCGAGGGCGACCCGTTCTTCTACGGCTCCTACATGTACCTGCACGACCGCCTTGCCCAGCAGCATGCTGCCGAAGTGGTGCCAGGTGTCTGCTCGATGCTCGGTGGCGCCTCGGTATTGGGTGCACCGCTGGTGTATCGCAACCAGAGCCTGTCGGTGCTGTCCGGTGTGTTGCCTGCCGAAGAGCTCAAGCGCCGCCTGGCTGATGCCGATGCCGCGGTGATCATGAAGCTGGGCCGCAACTTCCCCAAAGTACGCCAGGTGCTCGGCGAACTGGGCCTGGACCGGCGCGCGCTGTATGTGGAACGGGCGACCATGGCCAACCAGAAGATCGTGCCGTTGGATGAGGTCGACCCGCAGTCGTCGCCGTATTTCTCGCTGATTATCGTGCCGGGGGAAAAATGGCAGGGCTGAACAGGCAGCAGGCACCGGCCATCGTCATTCTTGGGCCGGGCAGTCTGGCCACGGCGCAGCGTATCCAACTGCGTTATCCACAAGCGACGATTCATGGCCTGCGTGGCAGGGTCGAGGGTGCCGATCAGTACTACGACAGCTTCGGCGACAGCTTGCGAGCGTTGTACCAACAGGCGGTACCAATCATTGCGCTATGCGCCGCTGGCATTGTCATCCGCAGCCTGGCCAGCCTGCTGGATGAGAAAGGCGCAGAACCGCCGGTGCTGGCGGTGGCCGAGAACGGCAGCGCGGTAGTGCCGTTGCTGGGCGGCCTGAGCGGGGTCAACGTGATGGCGCGCGAGTTGGGTGAGGCGCTGGGTGTGACAGCGGCGATCACCACCAGTGGCGAACTGCGCTTTGGCACCTGCCTGCTCAACCCACCTGAGGGCTATACCTTGGCGGATATCGAGCAAGGCAAGCGCTTCGTTTCCGACCTGCTGGCCGGTGAAGGCGTGCGCATCGAAGGCGACGCGCCCTGGCTTGCGCATGTTCAGCTGCCGGCCAGTGACGCAGCCCGGCGCACCATCCATGTAGGCTGCGAGGCCCGCCAGGCCAGCCGCGACGAGTTGCTGATCCACCCGCGGGCTGTGGTGGTGGCGGTGGCAGCTGCCAGGGCTGGGCTGGCCGAGCACGTGCGTGGCGCCCTCGGTGCGGCCGGGATTGCCGAGCGTTCACTGGCGTGTCTGCTGGTGGCCGAGCAAGCCATGGCCGAACCTGCTTTGCACCAGGCCGCTACTGAACTCGGCGTCGAGCTGCGCTTCGCGCCCCTGCAGGGCACGTTGGCCAGCATGGTGGCCGATGTATTGCCCGATGCGCAGCTGATCGAACAGCCTGACATGGTCATCGCCAGGGCGCCGCAGCCGGTCGACCCCGCGCGCCTGGGCCGCAAGCGTGGTCGCCTGGCGGTGATCGGCCTGGGCCCTGGCGCTGCCGAGCTGATGGTGCCAGCGGTCAAGGCCGAACTGTCCCGAGCCCAGGACATCCTTGGCTACGAGACTTACGTGCGCATGGCCGGGCCGTTTCGTGACGATCAAGTGCAGCACTGCACCGACAATCGCGAAGAAATGCAGCGTGCACGGCATGCCTTCGAACTGGCAGCCCAGGGCCGTTCGGTAGTGGTGGTATCTTCCGGCGACCCGGGGGTGTTCGCGATGGCTGCAGCAGTGCTCGAGGCGCTGCATGCTTCCAGCGACCCTGCCTGGCAGCGCGTCGACCTGCAAATCCTGCCGGGGGTTTCGGCTTCGCTTGCCACCGCGGCGCAAGCGGGCGCACCGCTGGGCCACGACTTCTGCGTAATGTCCCTGTCGGACAACCTCAAGCCTTGGTCGATCATCGAAAAGCGCCTGGACCTGGCGGCACAGGCCGACCTGGTGCTGGCCTTCTACAACCCCATCTCCAAGTCCCGGCCACATCAGCTGGGCAAGGCCCTGGAGGTGGTGCGCTGGCACCGCAGCGGGCAGACACCGGTGGTGCTGGGGCGTGACATCGGCCGGCCAGGGCAGACGCTCAGGGTGGTGACCCTGGCCGAGCTGACTCCAGAGATGGTCGACATGCGTACCATGGTGCTGATCGGTTCATCCACCACCTGTACCTTCGACCGCGCAGACGGCAGCCAATGGGTCTACACCCCGCGTTGGTATCCAGAGGCGCCGTGAAGCCGAGGGCTAGCCGACCAGGTAGCCCTTGATCCCGGTGAAGATGATCTGCGCTGCCAGGGCGCAGACGAACAAGCCCATCAAACGGCTGACGATCTGCAGGCCCTGGTCACCGAGCAGCCTTTCGATGCCGTGGGAGAGGTACAGCACCAGGCCGACCGTAAAGCTGGCCATCGCGATACTGACGATGGCCAGCAGCTTGTCGTCCCAGTGGGGTTGGCCGACGCCCATGACCAGCAGCGCACCAATGGTGCCCGGGCCTACGGTAAGAGGGATGGTCAGCGGCACGATGGTCACGTCCTGCTGCACGTTGTCGGCCTGCACGGCCGGTTTGCCCTGGGCCATGCTCAGCGCCGAGATGAACAGCACGCTGCCGGCACCGATGCGAAAGGCATCGGCAGTGATGCCGAAAATACCGAAGATCGCTCGCCCGAACAGATAGAGTAATACGCTGGCCACCAGTGCGGCGAACGCCACCTTCCAGGCCAGTTGCTTGCGCTCCTTGCTGGAATGACCACGGGTGAGGCTGATGAAGCACGACAAGACGAAGAACGGGCTATAGAGCACCAGCATCTTCAGGTAGACACTGAACAACGCGTGGAGCATGGGAGGGTCCTTGCGGGTGAGGGCCGCTCCGTCACACAGCGACCAGTCGGATTAGGAAGTAGGCGCCGCGTCAGCTTTGGCTTCGCGCTGGTGGGCCCAATACTGGATCAACTCGCGCAATTGCGACAGCTCTACAGGCTTGGCCATGTGCCCGTCCATGCCGGCCAGCCGTGCGCGCTCCTTGTGCTCTGCCAGTATATGCGCGGTGAGCGCCACCACGGGGGTACGCGGGCGTTGCTGGGTGGATTCCCAGGCACGCAATTGTTGGGTCGCGGAAAACCCATCCAACACGGGCATTTCGCAGTCCATCAGTACCAGGTCGTAACGCTGTGCCTTCATCGCCTGCAACGCCTCTTCGCCGTTGCTGGCGGTATCGGGCTCCAGGTTGAGCTTGCTAAGCATGCCGCGGATGACCTTGGTCGAGATACTGTTGTCTTCGGCCACCAGTATCCGAAAATCGCTCGGCAGCTCCAGCGCGACGGGCGTGCCCGGCGGCGGCGGGGCTGCCTGTTCACGGCCACGCTGGGCTAATTCTTCGGCCAGGGTGGTCTTGAGGGTGTAGCCGGCCACTGGCTTGGCGAGTATCCGTTTGACCCCGGCATTGCGCGCGATGACCTTGCTGGGCGCATTGCTGATGCCCGTGAGCATCACCACCAGGATGTCGTGGTTCAGGCTCGGGTCTTCCTTGATCTTGGCCGCCAGCTGCATACCTGTCATGCCGGGCATGTTCTGGTCCAGCAGTACGGCATCGAAATAGTCGCGCAGGTGCGCTTTGGTACGCAGCAAGGCCAATGCCTCCTTGCCCGATGCCACCGCGCTGACATTCATCCCCCAGGCGCTGCACTGTTGCACCAGGACTTTGCGACAGGTGTCATTGTCGTCCACCACCAGTACCCGGGCGTCGCGCAACGGGCCGTCGAGGTCCGCCGGAGGTTGCTCAAGGCGTGATGGGTCGAGCGGCAGGGTCAACCATAGGGTATTACCCGTGGTGGTGCTGCTCTTGATACCGAATTCGCCCTGCATCAGGCCGATCAGTTGCTTGGCGATGACCAGCCCCAGGTGGCCGCCTAGCTTGTTGCTGGATAAGAAGTGATGGCTGTGCAACTCGGCCTGCAAAAGCGCTTCACGCTCGGCGGGAGGCAGCGGCTCGCCGCTGTCCTGCACGGCAATGCGCAAGCGCGGGATTTCGCCGCGCTGGTCCAGGGCGACCACCAGCAGGATCTCCCCCTCGATGGTGTTCTTCAGCGCATTTTCCAACAGGCTCGAAAGCGCCTGACGCAGACGCGTGGGGTCGCCACTGATCACCCGAGGCACCTGGGGCTGAGTGAAGCTGATGAGCTCGATGTTCTGCTGTTCGGCCTTGGCGCGGAAGATGTTGAGGCAATCTTCGATCAGGGCATTGAGATCGAACTGCACGTCATCCAGCTCGATCTGGCGGGATTCGAGTTTGGAGATGTCGAGGATTTCGTTTATCAGTGTCAGCAGCTCGTTGCCGGCGCTGTGGATGGTCTGCACATAGTCGCGCTGCTTGACCGACAACGGTGTGCCGAGCAGCAGTTCGGTCATGCCCAGCACGCCGTTCATGGGGGTGCGTATTTCATGGCTGATCTTCGCCAGAAACTCGGCCTTGGCGTTGATTTCCGCATCGCTGGCTGCCAGCGCACGGCTGGCGCTGAAGCGTTCTTCGTTCATCCGCCGTAGGCGTTCACTGACCGCCAGGTTGAGCAGCAGGCCACTGGCCACGGTCAAGCCCAGGAGGATGCACAGCAACCAGGGTGTGGTGGTGCGGGTCAAGCCGAGCAAGGCCGGCAGCAGCACCAAACCACCCACGTTGAACACCAGCATGGCGATGCAGAATAGCCGAGCCGGTGCATAGCCCTTGTACCATTGGTAGCTGCTGACCAGCAGCATGGTGACGCTGCCCAAGGCCAGCAGGGCGTAGGTCATCAGGTTCAGCGGCAGGGTGTCGACGAACAGCAGGATCAGCCCGCTGACCGCCGCCGCCAGCATTTCGCCGTGCAGCAGGCGGTTGAGCCGTGGCGAGTTGCATGGGCTGAAGAAATGCTGGGTGAAGTACAGCCCCGACAGCCCCGCCAGCACCAGGGTCAGGTAGGCAGCTGGGGTTTGAGCGCTGTGCCACAGGTGCCACCAGGGGCCGCTGAGGTTGAGCAGGATCAGGCCGCTGAGCATCATCAAGCCATGGTACAAGGCCAGGTACAGGGTGGTGCTGGAGCGGGTGTACAGGAAGCGGATCAGGTTGTGCAGGATCAGCATCACCAGGCCGCCGAAAAGCATGCCGAACAGCAGCGGCTGGGCCTGGTTGGATGCCGCGATACCGGCCGGCACCAGGCTGATGGCCGGGCGCAGTTGGTGTTCGGAAACCAGGCGCAGGTAGATGTCCAGTACGTGCTGGCTGTTGGGCAAGGGTAATACGTGATCGCTGCCGCGCAGGGTAGGGCTGGCATTGCCGGCTTGACGCCCATGGTGCATCTGGCGCAGCAGTTGGTCGCCGTCAAGGGCGTAAAGGTCCAGGCGGGACAGGTCGGGGGCGAAGATGCGCAGCAGTTGCTCCTGCTCGCCAGGTTCCAGGCGATAGTGCAACCACAAGGCCTGGCCGGCCGGTGCGGCATCGAGCTCGTCGAGGGTGGTTGGGCTGAATTGGGTGCGGTAGCGATCAGAGCGCACATCGCTCAATTGCAGGCTGGCCTGTTCATCGAGCAATGCAGTCCATCCTGCGCCCTGTTCGGCCGCAGCCGGGAGCACGCAGAGCAAGGTCAGCAAGCTGACGATAAGAGCTGTGGCAATCCGAAGCCGACGCACTACGAGATCCCTTCCTAGCCGATGTGCCAGATGCTAACTATGCGCGGCGCGCCAAGCCGAAGGCAAGGCCCGCGAGGGCCCTGCCGACGAGCCGGATGCCGCAGGCGCACAGTGCTAGAGCGTGCTGCGGCAAGCCGGTACCACTTACTGCTGGTGCTCACCGCGCTCGCGGGCGATGGCCCGGTAGCCGATGTCGGTACGATAGAAGCTGGCGTTCCAGCTCACTTCCTTGGCCAGGCGGTAGGCCTGCTGCTGGGCCTCGGCAACGCTGGCGCCCATGGCGGTTGCGCAGAGCACACGCCCGCCATTGGTGACGACCTGGCCGTCCTTGAGGGAGGTACCGGCATGGAACACCTTGCCTTCGATCTTGGCCGCAGCTTCCAGGCCGTTGATCACCTCACCCTTGGCGTAGTCGCCGGGATAACCGCCGGCAGCCAGCACCACACCCAGGCTCGGGCGGGGGTCCCACTGGGCCTCGACCTTGTCCAGGGCCTTGGCGAACGCGGCCTCGACCAGCAATACCAGGCTCGACTCCAGGCGCAGCATGACCGGCTGAGTCTCTGGGTCGCCAAAGCGGCAGTTGAATTCGATGACCTTAGGGTTGCCCGCCTTGTCGATCATCAGGCCGGCATACAGGAAGCCCGTATACACGTTGCCTTCCTCGGCCATGCCACGCACGGTCGGCCAGATCACTTGATCCATCACGCGCTGGTGAACGTCGGCGGTGACCACCGGTGCAGGCGAGTAGGCGCCCATGCCGCCGGTGTTGGGGCCGGTATCCTGGTCGCCAACGCGCTTGTGGTCCTGGCTGGTGGCCATGGGCAGCACGTTGTGGCCGTCGACCATGACGATGAAGCTGGCTTCTTCGCCATCGAGGAACTCTTCGATGACCACGCGGGAACCTGCATCACCGAAAGCGTTGCCGGCCAGCATGTCACGCACGGCGGCTTCGGCTTCTTCCAAGGTCATGGCGACGATTACGCCTTTACCTGCAGCCAGGCCGTCGGCCTTGATCACGATCGGTGCGCCTTTTTCCTGCAGGTAGGCCAGGGCCGGCTCGATTTCGGTGAAGTTCTGGTAGTCGGCGGTCGGGATCTTGTGACGGGCCAGGAAATCCTTGGTGAAAGCCTTGGAGCCTTCCAGCTGAGCCGCGCCCTTGGTTGGGCCGAAGCAGTCCAGGCCACGGCTGCGGAACAGATCGACCACGCCGATCACCAGAGGCGCTTCAGGACCGACGATGGTCATGTCAACGTTCTTTTCGGCAAAGTCTGCCAGTTGCTCCAGGGCGCAGACGTCGATGGCAACGTTCTCGCACTTGGCCTCGGTGGCGGTGCCGGCGTTGCCTGGGGCAACGAACACCTTCTCCACGCGCGGGTCTTGAGCGACTTTCCAAGCCAGGGCGTGCTCACGGCCGCCGCTGCCGATGATCAAAACTTTCATGTCATAACCTCGAATTCTTTCGGACGGGAGGCTAGGCCTCACACTGTACGCGGTCGCACTGAAGCCGGGAGCTGCAAGGCGGGGCCGGTTCCGATGAGCGCGGATGCCTGCTGGCAGTCAGCATCAGTGGAACTGGCCCCACCTCAGCAGATGCCTGCTTCAGTGCGGCCGATTGCCATAAATCAGTGGCGGAAGTGGCGCATACCGGTGAAGACCATGGCGATGCCGGCTTCATCAGCGGCAGCGATCACCTCGGCGTCACGCATCGAACCACCTGGCTGGATAACGGCGCTGATACCCACTTTAGCCGCGTTATCGATGCCATCACGGAACGGGAAGAACGCATCCGAGGCCATGACCGCGCCCTGTACCTGCAAGCCAGCATGCTCGGCCTTGATGGCGGCGATGCGGGCGGAGTTGACGCGGCTCATCTGGCCGGCGCCAACACCGATGGTCTGGCGCTGCTTGGCATAGACGATGGCATTGGACTTGACGAACTTGGCCACTTTCCAGGCGAACACCAGGTCGTGGATCTCTTGCTCGGTCGGGGCACGTTTGGTGACGATCTTCAGGTCATCGGCGGTGGTCATTCCGCTATCGCGGCCTTTCACCCGCAAACCGCCGTTGACGCGCTTGAAGTCCCAACCGGCAGCGCGCTCGGCTGGCCACTCACCGCATTCGAGCAGGCGCACGTTCTGCTTGGCCGCGACCACGTCGCGGGCAGCCTGGGAAATTTTCGGCGCGATGATCACTTCGACGAACTGGCGGTCGACGATGGCCTGGGCGGTTTCGCCATCCAGTTCGCGGTTGAAGGCGATGATGCCGCCGAACGCCGACTCGGTGTCGGTGGCATAGGCCAGGTCGTAAGCCTTCCGGATGCCGCCTTCGTTTTCAGGCACCACGGCCACGCCGCACGGGTTGGCGTGCTTGACGATGACGCAGGCCGGCTTGACGAAGCTCTTGACGCACTCCAGTGCAGCGTCGGTATCGGCCACGTTGTTGAACGACAGTTCCTTGCCTTGCAGCTGCACGGCGGTGGAGATGCTGGCTTCGCCCTTTTTCGCTTCGACGTAGAACGCCGCGCTCTGGTGCGGGTTCTCGCCGTAGCGCATTTCCTGCGCCTTGACGAACTGGCTGTTGAACGTACGTGGGAATTCGCTGCGCGCTTCTGTGCTCAGGGTTTCTTTGGCCTGATCGATGGTGCCCATGTAGTTGGCGATCATGCCGTCGTAGGCAGCCGTGTGCTCGAATGCCTTGAGCATCAGGTCGAAGCGCTGGGCGTAGGTCAGACCACCGGCCTTCAGGCCCTGCAGAACGCCGGCATAATCGCTGGCATTGACCACGATGGCGACGTCCTTGTGGTTCTTGGCAGCCGAGCGGACCATGGTCGGGCCGCCGATGTCGATGTTCTCGATGGCGGTCGGCAGGTCACAGCCGGGTTTGGAAATGGTGGCTTCGAAGGGGTACAGGTTCACTGCAACCAGGTCGATCGGCTTGATGCCGTGCTCGTTCATGATGGCATCGTCAGTGCCGCGGCGGCCGAGGATGCCACCGTGGATCTTCGGGTGCAGGGTCTTGACCCGGCCATCCATCATTTCGGCGAAGCCAGTGTAGTCGGCCACTTCCACCGCGTTCACACCGTTGTCCTTGAGCAGCTTGTAGGTGCCGCCAGTGGACAGGATCTCGACACCGAGCTGTTGCAGCTCACGGGCGAATTCGAGGATACCGGTCTTGTCGGAGACGCTGATCAGGGCGCGGCGGACTGGCAGGCGGGTAGTCTGGTCGGTCATTTCGGGTTCCAATAACGCGGTGGAGTCAGCAAAAAAGGCGTCTCTTTGCAGAGGCCGCCTTTTCTGATTGGGATTCTGGCTTACAACAAATCGTACTGCTTGAGCTTCTTGCGCAGGGTGCCACGGTTGAGCCCGAGCATCTCGCTGGCCTTGGTCTGGTTGCCCTTCACGTAGTTCATCACGCTTTCGAGCAGGGGCGCCTCGACTTCGGAGAGCACCAGGTTGTACACGTCGGTGACCGTCGCGCCCTCCAGGTGTGCGAAGTAGTTGTGCAGCGCCTTCTCGACGCTGTCGCGAAGGGTCTGGCCCTCTTCGCTCGGCGTGTTGAGGTGCTGTTTGAGGTTGGCGTTGTCGCTCACGGGCGTTGTTCCACTCACTAATGTCTCAGTCATCATCGTCATGCGGCCACCCCTTGTCCGTCCTCTGTCTCAAGGCTCTGTCGACGTTCGCTGAAATACTCGCGAACGTTGGCGCACTGCGCTTGTGTGTCTTCCAAAGCGTTGAACCGGGCGCGAAACTCCTTGCCGCCGGGTCGCGTTGCCAGGTACCAGCCCACGTGCTTACGGGCGATACGTACGCCCATCACATCGCCATAGAAGGCATGCAGCGCGGCCAGGTGCTCCAGCAGGATGCGTTCCACTTCGTCCAACTGCGGGGCCGGCAAATGCTGGCCAGTCCCAAGAAAATGTTCGATCTCGCGAAAGATCCAGGGCCGGCCCTGGGCAGCCCGGCCGATCAGCAAGCCGTCGACGCCGGTGGCATCGAGCACTGCCCGGGCCTTTTCCGGCGAAGTGATATCGCCATTGGCGAAAACCGGGATCGACACCGCCTGCTTGATGGCCGCGATGGTGTCGTACTCGGCATCGCCTTTGTACAGGTCGGCGCGTGTACGGCCATGCACCGCCAGCGCCTGAATGCCGGCCTGTTCGGCGATCTTCGCCACGTTCAGGCCGTTCTTGTTCGCCCGGTCCCAGCCCGTGCGGATTTTCAGGGTCACTGGTACATCCACCGCGCCCACTACGGCGTGGAGGATTTCAGCGACCAGAGCTTCATCTCTCAATAAAGCAGAGCCTGCAGCTTTGTTGCAGACTTTTTTCGCCGGGCAGCCCATGTTGATGTCGATGATCTGGGCGCCTGCCTGGACATTGGCCCGGGCGGCCGCTGCCATCATCTGCGCATCACCGCCGGCGATCTGCACCGAGCGTGGCTCGGGATCACCTTCGTGGATGCGGCGCAGGCTGGACTTGCGGCTGTTCCACAGGCTCATGTCGCTGCTGACCATCTCCGACACCACCATGCCGGCGCCCAGGCGCTTGCAAAGTGTTCGGAAAGGCTGGTCCGTGACCCCGGCCATGGGCGCGAGGATCAGGTTGTTGCGTAGTGTGTAAGGGCCGATGCGTACCGCCGACATAGGTGTTCCCTGTTGTGGGGCCGAATCATTGGAGTTCGAAAAAGGGTTGGCATGATACCCGCTCTCGATGACCGGATAAAGAAGGATTTGGATAAATTCTGAACAGCTGCGACCGGTAGCAGGGCGCCTGATGCAGCAAGCCTCAGGCCCCAGCAGCAACCTGGCCGCTTAGCGGCTCGCAGGTTGCCGACATTGCCGCTTGTCGGCTAATCCGGGGAGCGGAAGCTGAGGCTGTAGTTCACCGCCTTGGGGCCTGGGTCGAGAATGTCCAGGGCGATATGGATGGGTGTCTGGCTCGGCATTTCACCGCGCCCGGCAAGCTCACCCGATAAGTACTCGCTGGGCTTGAAGCGCCGGCTGGCGATCAACTGGCCATTGAGGTCGGCGAAGCGCAGCTCCAGCAAAGGAAACGGCTGGGCGAACGGAGCGCGGTTGTAGATGATCGCATCGACGATCAGCGCGCCTTTGAAGTCCGGGTGGCTGCGCACGACCAGGTTACTGCTTTTGATGCGGGCGATATCGACACGGGTCGGTACCTGGCAGCCGAACGTCGGGCACAGTTGCTGGAAGATTGGCCGGTACTGGTCCTGGCGGGCCAGTTCGTCGAAGTGGAACCATACGTACTGGAATGCCAGCAGGCCGGCGGCCAGCAGGCTGAGCATGCCCCAAAGCAAGCGCTTGCCCCAGTTAGGCTGTGGTTTTTCCCAACCCAGTTGCAGCGGGTCATCGACCACCTCGACCAGCGGTTCCTTGCGCGCCGGGCGTTCGGACCTGGCGGCGAAACCAGGCTCCAGGCGTTCGCCGGCAACTGGCTCGAGCGGGTCGCTATCGTCGTCGTCGCGGGCACTGAGGCCCATGGCGTGTACCACCTCGTCGGGCTCGCCCACGCGCTCTACAGGCTCGGGCTCGATGCTGAGTCGAGTGTGCGCCTGGTCATCGAAGTCCAGGTCCAGGCTGCGACCCAGGGTGGGTTCGGAACGCGCGTTCGGTTCCGCTTCCAATGGCTGCTCGTCCAGCAGTATCGGCATGGGCTCATGGGCTTGGTCAGGCTCATGGTGGTCGTCCGTTGCGGTGCCGAAGGGTACGTCGTCATGGGCTTGGGCAACCGGTTCGTCGCGGCGAGCCTGCAGGGCATCGGCCTTGGCGTCAAAACCCGGTTCGGCAGGTTCGCCGCGGCGCTCCAGGCGAGCGAGCTCCTGGTCCAGGTCGAGCTCATCCAACGCCTGGGCAGTGGCGGCCCAATCCTCTTTCTCGGGCACAGACGGCGCGTTGCTGGCCACTGGCTCGGCTGCAGCGACCGGCTCCTGCTGCGCCGGCGGTGGCTCAACAGGGGCAGCGCCGGCTGCGGCGCGGTGTTGTTCCAGCAGCTGCTTGGCCGCATTGAACACCTGCAGGCAATGGCCGCAGCGGACGACGCCGCGAGCCACGCTCAACTGGTGATGGGTGACGCGAAAGCTGGTCTGGCAATGCGGGCACTGGGTGACGAAACTGTCGGTCATGCGGCGATCCGGGAGCTGTGCAGAGGAATATTTTAGGCCCGCTTAGCGGCGCCGACCACTGATGCGCACCCAACCGTCGCGCACGACGATCGGGTCCAGGTCGAAATCGGCGGCGTAGGCTGCGGCCACTTCCTCACCCTGCTCGGCGAGAATGCCCGACAGCGCCAGCAGGCCACCTGGGCGAACCAGGCCAGAAAGCTGCGGCGCCAGCGAAACCAGCGGGCCTGCCAGGATGTTGGCGACCAAGACGTCAGCCTGCATGGCCGGCATGTGCTCGGGCAGATAAAGCGCGAGCTTGTGGTCGGCGATGCCATTGCGCTGGGCGTTGTCGCGCGAGGCTTCGATGGCTTGCACGTCGATGTCGGTACCGACCGCTTCGCGAGCCCCCAGCAGCAGGGCAGCGATGGCAAGAATGCCGGAACCACAGCCGAAGTCCAGCACCTGGGTGTCTTGCAGTTGCTGGCCGTCGAGCCACTCCAGGCACAGCGCAGTGGTCGGGTGGGTGCCGGTGCCGAAGGCAAGGCCTGGGTCCAGCAGCAGGTTGACCGCGTCTTTCTCCGGTGCATCGTGCCAGCTTGGCACGATCCACAGGCGCTGGCCGAAGCGCATTGGCTGGAAACCGTCCATCCAGCTGCGCTCCCAGTCCTGATCCTCGATCACCTCGGCCTGATGCTCGGGCAGCTCGGCGCCGGTGAGCAATTTCAGGTGGGCGAACACCGCCTCAGGCTCAGCATCTGCTTCGAACAGGGCCAGCAAATGGGTGTGCGACCACAGCGGGGTGGTGTTGAGGTCGGGTTCGAAGATCGGCTGGTCTTCGGCATCCATGAACGTGACCGATACGGCGCCTACTTCGAGCAGAGCGTCTTCGTAGGTTTCGGCTTGTTCCGGGCTGATGGCCAGGCGTACTTGCAGCCAAGGCATGGCGGGCACCTTTGGTAAATCTGACAGGGGCAGCCCAGGGCTGCGTAAAGGCTGGCAGTTTACGCGAGTGCATAGGCTTTGTGGTACAGCAACGAAAGCCGCCGGGCCTTGGCGCCCGACGGCCTGTTGCGTGCAGCAAAACCCTAGCCGCCAGGGGATACGATGATCTTGACGTTGTGCTCTTTGTTGTTGACCAGCTCCTCGAACCCCAGCTCGACAATCTGTTCCAGCCCAATCCGCCCTGTCACCAGTGGTCGAATGTCGAGGCGGCCATCGGCGATGAAGGCGATGACATCAGCGAATTCGCCGTTGTACGCCAAGGCGCCCATTACCTGTTTTTCGGTGGACACCAGTTCGAAGAAGTTGAACTCGCTGGGTTCTTCGAAAATGCCTACCAACACACACTTGCCGGCTTTGCGAACGGTGTCGATGGCCAACTTGGCGGTGTTTTTGTTGCCGATGCATTCGAAGCTCACATCCGCACCAAGCCCACCTGTCAGTGCGCGAATCTCGGCCAGGGCATCGCACTGGCTTGGGTCCAGCACCCAGTTGGCGCCAACCTCCTTGGCCTTGGCCTTGCGTGCCGAGGACATCTCCAGGGCGATTACCTGCGCGGCGCCAGCAGCCTTGGCGCACATGATGGTACATAGGCCAATGGTGCCCGCGCCTATGACCACGACGTTCTGGCCCAGCAGGCTGCCGGCCTTTTTCATCGCGTGCATGCCCACCGCCAGTGGCTCGATCAACGCCCCCGCCTCGCGGGGGAAGCCTTCTGGCAGGCGATACAGCAGATTGGCAGGCACATTCACCCGCTCGGCGAAGGCGCCGTTGTTCATCAAGCCAGTGAACGCCAGGCGTTCGCAGATGTTGTACAGGCCATGGGTGCAGTAGTAACAGGTGCCGCAGTGCTGACAGGCATCTGCAGCGACCGGGTCGCCCACCGCATAGCCCTCGACGCCATCGCCGAGTTTGGCGATTTCGCCACAGAACTCGTGGCCGAGGATGCACTGCCCTTGAATGCCGGTGAGCGGGTGTGGTGCTTCAACGGGGATGAACACAGGGCCTGCGACGTATTCATGCAGGTCGGAGCCGCAGATGCCGCACCAGTCCACCTTGATCTGCACCCAGCCGGGCGGCGGGTCGCCAGGCAAGGGCACCTGTTCGACGCGGATGTCGTGGCGGCCGTGCCAGACGGCTGCGCGCATGTGGGTAGGGCAGAGGTCATTCATGCTGATTGTCTCCAGGCTCATGGGAAGGGGCTCAGTGCTTGCGCAAAAAGGCCAAGAGTTGTTCGTTCACCTGTTCGGCCGCCTCCATCTGCACCATGTGGCCAACCGCAGGCACGAGCAGGGTTTGAGCATCCAGGCCCTGGGCATGGCTGGCGGGGATGATCGCGTCAGCGGCTCCCCACACCACCAGCGTCGGCTGCTGATGCACAACGCTGCGCAGTTGCAGGCGCTGGTGGTCGCCGTCGGCCAGGGAAGCAGCGAGCTGCTGCAAGGCGGTGTCGACCCCTTCCAGGCGCTTGAACTTGAGCATGTCTTCGAGCATCTGCCGGGTGACCAGGCTGGGGTCGGCGAACAATTGCGTCAGCTGTGGCTTGAGTGCATTGCGGTTGGCAGCCGCGACGAAGCCCTTCAGGTAGCCGCCGTTGATCGCCTCGCCCAACCCGGCACTGGCGATCAGGGTCAGGCTAGCCACCCTGTGCGGCTGCAAGCGCGCCAGGTTCAGGCACACGGCACCCCCCATGGAATGCCCAGCCAGGTGAGCGCCCTGGATATCCAGGTGCTCGAGCAGTGCCAGCACAGCCTCGCTGAGCTCGTCCAGATCGCCGCGCTGCAGCGTCTTGGCGGACTCGCCGTGGCCGGGCAGGTCCAAAGCGATCACGCGGCGTTCAGTGGCCAGCGCAGGGTGATTGAAGAGCCAGTTGTTGAGGTCGCCGCCAAACCCATGTACCAGTACCAGTGGCGTTCCCCCTTCACCCAGCTCGAACCAGCGCAGCAGGCGGCCGCCCACCTCGGCCTTCTGCGGGGCAGGGCCTTGGGCCAGCTCGGCGCTGCCTTGAGCGGTGAAGTCGGCTTGAAAACGTTGCACAACGGCATCGATTTCGGCTTCGTCTGCTTCGCCTTCCACCACAACGCCGAGCAATGCGCCCACCGGCAGTGTCTCGTCCGGCTGGGCGACAAGGCGGCGCAACACGCCACTGAAGGGGGCTTCGACGCTGCTGCTGATCTTGTCGGTCTCAACGTCCAGAACTTCATCACCTTTGGCGATTGGGTCGCCTTCGTGCTTGAGCCAGGCATCGACCCGGCCTTCGGTCATCGACAGACCCCACTTGGGCATGGTCAAGGTATGGATCTGGCTCATGCGGCACTCCTTGAGGCTTCGATCACTTTGCGCACGGCAGCTTCGATTTTCCCCGCGTCGGGGATGTACAGGTCTTCCAGGGCGTCCGAGAACGGGACCGGAGTGTGCGGTGCTGTGACCATCTCGATGGGGCCCTTGAGCGCAGCAAAGGCCTTTTGCGCAACCAGCGCGCTGATGTCGGTGGCCATGGAACAGCGCGGGTTGGCCTCATCGATCACGACCAACCTGCCGGTTTTCTCCACACTCTCGAGGATGCTGTCCTCGTCCAGTGGGCTGGTGGTGCGCAAGTCCAGCACTTCGCAATCGATGCCCTGACGTGCCAGGTTGTTGGCGGCCTCCAGCGCCACATGGACCATGCGGCCATAGGTCACCAGGGTCACGTCGTCGCCATCGCGCAGGAAGTTGGCTTCGCCAAAGGGCACGGTGTACACCTCCTCCGGCACCTCGCCTTGCATGCCATAAAGCAGTTTGTGCTCACAGAAGATGACCGGATCGTTGTCGCGAATCGCTTGGATCAGCAGGCCCTTGGCGTCGTAGGGTGAGGAGGGGCAGACCACCTTCAAGCCCGGAATGTGAGTCCACAACGAGGTAAGCATCTGCGAGTGCTGGGCCGCGGCCCGCAACCCGGCACCGTACATGGTGCGCATCACCAGCGGTGTGACGGCCTTGCCGCCAAACATGTAGCGAAACTTCGCCGCCTGGTTGAGGATCTGGTCCAGGCAGCAGCCGGCGAAGTCGACGAACATCAGTTCGCACACCGGGCGCAGGCCCTGAGTGGCAGCGCCGACCGCTGCGCCGACGTAGCCGATTTCCGACAGTGGGGCGTCCAGTACCCGTCCGGGAAATTGATGGTAAAGGCCCTTGGTCACACCCAGCACGCCGCCCCAGGCATCATCTTCGCCAGGTGCCCCGGCGCCACCGGCGACGTCTTCGCCGATGATGAACACGGTATTGTCGCGGCGCATTTCCTGGGCCAGGGCTTCGTTGATAGCCTGCTGATAGCTGATTTTTCTAGCCATGGTGGTTCTCCTGTTGTTCTTGTTGTCTGGGCTCAGGGGTAGGCGACGTACACGTCGGTGAGCAGGTCAACGGGCTGTGGCTTGGGGTCGGACTTGGCACGACGTACCGCGTCTTCTATCTGGTCTTGGACGCGGGCATCCACGGCGTCCAGGTCGGCGGCTTGCAATAGACCGGCGCGGGTCACTCTGCTGCGAAACTGCAGCAGGCAGTCACGGCTTTCGCGCAGGTTCTTCACCTCGTCCGGGGCGCGGTAGGTTTGTGCGTCGCCTTCGAAATGGCCGTAGTAACGACTGAGCTTGACCTCGATCAGCGACGGGCCTTGGCCTGAACGTGCTCGCTCGATGGCTGCACCTGCAGCCTCATGCACTGCGAAGAAGTCGAAGCCATCGATGGTGACCCCTGGCATGCCGAAGCCTGCGGCGCGGTCGGCGATATGGTCGCAGGCCACGGACCAGTTCGAGGCAGTGGCTTCGGCGTACCCATTGTTCTCGGCCACGAAGATGCAGGGCAGGTTCATGATCGAAGCCAGGTTCATGGCCTCGAAGACTGCGCCTTCGTTGGAGGCGCCGTCGCCGAAGAACGCCACGGCGACGTCGTCGCGGCCTTTGAGTTTGGCGGCCAATGCAGCGCCCGCCACCAGCGGCGCGCCTGCGCCAACGATGCCATTGGCGCCGAGCATGCCTTTCTCAAGGTCGGCAATGTGCATCGAGCCGCCCTTGCCGCCGCATACGCCGGTCTTCTTGCCATAGATCTCGGCCATCATGCCGTACACATCGACGCCCTTGGCGATGCAATGGCCATGACCACGGTGGGTCGAGGCAATACAGTCGCTGTCGCGCAGGTGTGCCATGACCCCGGCCGCAGAGGCTTCCTCGCCGGCGTACAAGTGGACGAAACCGGGAATTTCGCCCGTGGCGAACTCTACGTGCAGGCGTTCTTCGAAAGCACGGATGGTGCGCATGACTTCATAGGCATGCAGCAGTTGCGCGGAACTGAGGTGAGTGGACATCTTGTTGTTCTCCAGGGTTGTCTCAACACAGGGTTGCAGGGTGCAGCCGATGGCCGCGCGAAACGGCCAACAAGTGATGCTGGGCGGCGTGGGCGAGCACGGCCTCGACGTCGACGGTCAATGGGCCTTGCAGGTCGAGGGTGATGGTTGGGGTGTCGCGTTCGCAAAACTCGATCTCCCGCTCGCCATCCAGGGCCAGGGTGCCGGCGGCCAGGCTTAGGCGGTGCGGCACGCCGGGTTCGAGTGAGCCGCTGGCGCTGATCCCACAGGCTTGCAGCAAGCCTGGAGCCAGCGGGGCGAGCAGTGCCTGTTCGGCGCCAGGGTTCAGGCGCACCCAGCTGCCATAAGGCGCGTGCCGAGTGACGGGCCGCCACAGCCCGCACAGGGCAGACAGGCCAATGGCGTGGGGTTCGGCGAAGCAGGCGAACACTTCACTCAGGTCCTCGCTGCGGCTCAGTGCACGGGCACCGACAAACCGCTGTGGGGAAACCGCCACTTCGACCAGTGCCCACTCGCAAAGCCCCTGTTGTGGCACATTCACCATCAGGCGTTTGTTGCGCCGCAGGCCGATGCTCGCCGGCACCCGGCCACAGGCGACCAGGCCCCCGGCCAGGCCGGCAGTGGTGGCTTCGCGCAGTTCCGGGAACGCGTTGTTGGTGCCGGTAGACAAGGTCAGCAAGGGCGTGTCGCCAACCTCGGCGGCGACAGCCTTGTGTGTACCGTCACCCCCCAGTACGGCAATCATCGATGCACCGCGCGTGACCATTTGTTGGGCGGCCAGCCGGGTATCGCTGACCGTCTGGGTCAGGGGCAGGTCGAGCACTTGCAGGGCTGGCCAACGCATGTCCCGTGCCACTGGCCCCTGGCTGGCTTTGAGTACGGCGGCGGCGATCCCGGTCATGTCGGTGGGCAGTAGCACCGTGGCCACGCCCGTGGCACCGAAGGCTGCGAGCAGGCGCTGGATGGCCGAGGCCTTGTCGGTGCTGGAATAGAGCCCTGCATTGCTGGTCAGGCGACGTAGGTCGCGCCCAGAGGCAGGGTTGGCAATGATCCCAATGATTGGGGCGGGCTGCGGCATGGCACACCTCGTGTTCTTGTTTGCCAAGGCTTGAGCAAGGCAGATGCCAGCTTTGTGCGTCGCAGCGCTAATGGCTGTTGCAGAGCGCCCCGGTGGCTATCAGAGCCCTCGGGGCGGGCCGCTTCCCGAGACGCTGCGTGCCAGCATGGGTAGGGTCCGGGGCTCGGGCTGAGACGCTGCGTCTCAAGCCAACCGGTAATCACGCAGTGCTTGTCCAGCCATGCCGGCAGGCGCTTAATGGGCGCACAACGACAAGAACAAACAGTAACCGGAGGCCTCATGCTTGCCGCGAACTCCCGAGCCCATGTCGATTGCGTCAGCCGGGTAGTGAAGAACGCCGAGCGGCTGCCTCAGGCGCCGGTGCCAGCGCTGATCCTCGACTCGTGGCGCCGCTCCATGGAGCTGTACCGTCTCGATCCTGGGTCGCAGCAGGGGCCGCGCATCCTTTCCCAAAGCCTGCTCAACGAATGCCGAGAACGTGCCGAGCTGTTCCTGCGCATTGCCAGCGATGCCGTTGCCCGCCTGCATGGTCGGGTGCGTGGTGCCGATTACTGTGTACTGCTGACAGATGCTTCTGGGCACACCATCGATTACCGGGTCGAATCGGCCATCCGAAGTGATTGCCGCAAAGCGGGCTTGTACCTGGGCACCTGCTGGTCCGAAGGTGAGGAGGGGACCTGTGGCGTGGCGGCGGTGCTGACTAGCAAGGCTGCGGTCACGGTGCACAAGCGCGACCATTTTCGTGCTGCCTTCATAGGCCTGACTTGCACTGCAGCGCCGGTTTTCGACCCGCAAGGCCAGTTGCTCGGCGTGGTGGATGTATCGGCCCTGCAATCGCCGGACGACCGTCGCAGCCAGCACCTGATCCTGCAGTTGGTGGAGCAGACGGCGCGAGAGATCGAAAACGCTTTCTTCATGCAAAGCGCTCAGGGCCACTGGGTGATGCGCGCCCACAGCACGCCAGGTTATGTGGATAGCCAGCCCGATTATCTGCTGGCCTGGGATGCCGATGGCCGGTTGCAGGCAATCAACAGCCTGGCCCGCGAGCGCTTGCTTGCGCGCCATGGACGTATGCCTGAGCACATCGGCGAGCTGTTCGACATGGACCAATTGCGCCGCGCCAATGAAGGTTCGGCCCAGCGCCTGCCGGGTTGGGGTGGGCTGTACGGGCGAATCAGCGCACCTGGGCAGCGAAGCCGAGCGCAATCATTGCAGCAGGTGCAGGACCCACGCATCGAGCAGCACCTGCGCTTGGCCACACGGGTCAAGGACTGCAATCTGGCGGTGCTGGTGCTGGGTGAGACGGGGGCCGGCAAGGAAGTGTTTGCACGCCAGTTGCATCAGCAGAGCCAGCGCCGGGACGGGCCGTTCGTCACGTTGAACTGCGCGGCCATACCCGAAAGCCTGATCGAAAGTGAGTTGTTCGGCTATGTCGCTGGCGCGTTCACTGGCGCATCGAGCAAAGGGATGCAGGGCCTGTTGCAGCAGGCCGATGGCGGGACTTTGTTTCTCGACGAGATCGGTGACATGCCGTTGAACCTGCAAACTCGGCTGCTGCGAGTGTTGGCTGAAGGTGAAGTTGCGCCGTTGGGCGCCGCGCGTCGGCAGCAGGTGGATATCCAGGTGATTTGTGCGACGCACCGCGACCTGGCGGCGATGGTGAGTGAAGGGCGCTTCCGTGAAGACCTGTTTTTCCGTCTGGCCAATGCCCGTTTCGAGTTGCCGCCGCTAAGGGAGCGGGAAGACCGATTAGGTCTGATTCATCAAGTGCTGGCTGAGGAAGCCGAGGCATGTGGGGTTGAGGTGGTGCTGGGCGACGATGCGCTGCAGGCGCTGCTGGTGTACCGCTGGCCGGGGAATTTGCGCCAGCTGCGGCAGGTGCTGCGTTATGCCTGTGCGGTCAGCGAGGGTGGGCAGGTGTGCCTGGAAAGCCTGCCACAGGAGGTGCGGGGTGATGTCGTGCCTGCGGCTGTTGTGGGCGCTTCGAGTCCGGCGCGGCAGCTGCTGCTCGATGCTTTGATACGGCACCGCTGGAAGCCAGCGGAAGCGGCACGGGCGTTAGGGATATCGCGGGCGACTTTGTATCGGCGGGTGCATGAGCATCGGATCGAAATGCCGCGAATGAAGGGCTAGTGTCGGGGCTGGCAGGTGTTCGCCGCAACATTTTAGCGCCTGTGAGATCGAGCGCCGCCCGCGCGGCGCATCGCGAGCTGCGCTCGCTCCTACGTTTGTTTCAGGCCAGTAACGCCTGTGGCAGGCGCGCGCGACCGCCTTGTTTGAACGACGCGATATCGTGCCATGCGCCAAAGCGTTCGCGCGCAAATCCCGCAGGATTGATTGGCCCGAAACAAACGTAGGAGCGAGCGCAGCTCGCGATGCGCCGCGCGGGCGGCGCTCGATCCCACAGGCGCCAAACCCCTGAAGCCAGGCCATAAAAAACCCCGGAACAGGTCCGGGGTTTTGTTCATCACGCTAACGCGATCACTCCTGGTTGGCCAGTTTGTGCTCGAGGTAGTGGATATTGACGCCGCCTTTGCAGAAACCTTCATCACGCACCAGGTCACGGTGCAATGGGATGTTGGTCTTGATGCCGTCGACGACGATCTCGTCCAGGGCATTGCGCATGCGCGCCATGGCTTCGTCGCGGTCCTTGCCGTAGGTGATCAGCTTGCCGATCAGCGAGTCATAGTTCGGCGGAACCGAATAGCCGCTGTACAGGTGCGAATCGACGCGCACGCCGTTGCCACCTGGGGCATGGAAGTGCTTGACCTTGCCTGGGCTTGGAATGAACTTCTTCGGGTCCTCGGCGTTGATCCGGCACTCCAGCGAGTGGCCACGGATCACCACGTCTTCCTGGCGGAACGACAGCTTGTTGCCAGCGGCGATGCTCAGCATCTCCTTGACGATGTCGATACCGGTGACCATTTCCGACACTGGGTGCTCAACCTGCACCCGGGTGTTCATTTCGATGAAGTAGAAACGGCCGTTTTCGTACAGGAATTCGAAGGTACCGGCACCGCGGTAGCCGATTTCGATGCACGCGTCGACGCAACGCTTGAAGACTTCCTGACGGGCCTTCTCGTCGATGCCTGGGGCCGGGGCTTCTTCCAGCACTTTCTGGTGACGGCGTTGCAGCGAGCAGTCACGGTCGCCCAGGTGAATGGCGTTGCCCTGGCCGTCGGACAGTACCTGAACTTCCACGTGACGTGGGTTGGTCAGGAACTTCTCCAGGTAGACCATCGGGTTGCCGAAGGCAGCACCGGCTTCGGTACGGGTCAGCTTGGCCGAGGCGATCAGGTCCTCTTCCTTGTGCACCACGCGCATGCCGCGGCCACCACCGCCACCTGCGGCCTTGATGATCACCGGGTAGCCGACGTCACGGGCGATCGCCAGGGCGACCTCTTCGTCTTCCGGAAGCGGGCCATCGGAGCCCGGCACGGTCGGTACGCCCGACTTGATCATCGCGTCCTTGGCCGAAACCTTGTCGCCCATCAGGCGAATGGTGTCAGCTTTCGGGCCGATGAAGGCGAAGCCGGACTTTTCCACCTGCTCGGCGAAATCGGCGTTTTCCGCGAGGAAGCCGTAACCCGGGTGAATCGCGGTGGCGCCGGTGACTTCGGCGGCAGCGATGATCGCCGGGATGTGCAGGTAGGAATCCTTGGACGATGCAGGGCCGATGCAGACCGACTCGTCTGCCAGGCCCAGGTGCATCAGTTCACGGTCGGCCGTGGAGTGCACGGCGACGGTCTTGATGCCCAGTTCTTTGCAGGCACGCAGGATGCGCAGGGCAATTTCCCCACGGTTGGCGATCAGGACTTTTTCGAGCTTCCCAGACATCGTTGGCTCTCCGCGATTCAAACGATGGTGAACAGCGGCTGGTCGAACTCAACCGGCTGGCCGTCTTCAACCAGGATGGCGTCGATGACACCGCCAACATCGGCTTCGATGTGGTTCATCATCTTCATGGCTTCGACGATGCACAGGGTGTCGCCTTTCTTCACGCTCTGGCCAACTTCAGCGAAGTTCGGCGAGGTCGGCGAAGGCTTGCGGTAGAAGGTACCGACCATCGGCGAACGGATCACGGTGCCTTTGAGCGCTGGTGCGGCAGCGGCGGCTTCGGCGGCAGGGGCAGCAGCAGCGGCAACCGGGGCAGCAGCAGGAGCGGCGACCGGAGCCGGTGCGAAGTACTGCTGGGCAGCAGGGGTTTTGCTGTGGCGGCTGATACGAACCGACTCTTCGCCTTCCTTGATCTCCAGCTCGTCGATGCCAGACTCTTCCAGCAGCTCGATCAGTTTCTTGACTTTACGGATATCCATTAATCATCAACTCCCAAAGGTTCGGTCAGGGGGCGGAATATAAAAAACGTATCTGAACGTTTCTCTATAACCCCGGCCTGCTCAGGCCGGGGTTTTCGTTATCAGGGCTGTGCGTTGGCAGCCAGCTGTTCCAGCGCGGACTCCAGGGCCAGGCGATAACCGCTGGCGCCCAGGCCGCAGATCACCCCTACGGCGACATCTGAAAAGTAGGAGTGGTGACGGAACGGTTCGCGTTTGTGCACGTTGGACAGGTGCACTTCGATGAATGGGATGCTCACCGCGAGCAATGCGTCACGTAATGCGACGCTTGTGTGGGTGAAAGCAGCCGGATTGATCAGGATGAAGTCCACACCCTCGTTGCGTGCGGCATGAATACGCTCGATCAGTTCGTACTCGGCATTGCTCTGCAGGTATTGCAAATGGTGGCCAGCGGCACGGGCACGCTGCTCCAGGTCCTGGTTGATCTGGGCCAGGGTCACGGCGCCGTAGTGGCCCGGTTCGCGAGTCCCGAGCAGGTTCAGGTTGGGGCCGTGAAGCACCAGTAGGGTTGCCATCTGCGGTTTCCTTGGATTTGTAGGGCAATTCGAAACAGCGCGGCGAGTGTGCCGCAAAGCGACGGCAAGTGTCCAGTTCCCGGCAATAGCCAGCACGTTGCCCGAGTTTCGCGCGAAGTATGTGACCAAATAATCTAATCTGGTCACTCAGTGGGGGAAACTTCCCGGCACCCGGGAAGTTATAGACTCAGTTTGCCGCGCACGCGCGCCAGAATTTTTGCGAATTCGCCGGCGTTGATCTCGCCTATCACCCGATCGGTGGTCATTTCGCTGCCGTTCGCCGCAAAGAAAAGCAGCGCCGGAGGCCCGAACAACTGATAGCGATCAAGTAACGCGCGCTGTTCGTCGTTGCTTTGGGTGATATCGAAACGCAGCAGTTTGAAGGCGGCCAGTTGCCCTTGCACCTGCGGTGCATTGAGCACTTCATGTTCGATCACCTTGCAGCTGATGCACCAATCGGCGTACCAGTCCAGCAGCACTGGCTGGCCGGCGGCCTTGGCTTGGGCCAGCGCATTGTCCAGGGCGGCTGGGGTAGTCACCGTTTGCCATGCGCTCGTAGTGGTCGCGACCGTGCTGTTGTTGCCAGCGGAGGCTGGCAACGGGCGCAAAGGATCGCCTTGGCCACTCAGGGCGCCGTACCAGCAAGCCAGGGCATAGACCAGCAACGCCAGGCCCAGCAGTTGCGCCAGCCGCTGACGCGGTGTTTTGACCACCAACTCCAAGGCGCCGAGGAACAGCGCCACGCCAGCTGCCAGCAACCCCACCAGCAGCAAGGTGGCAGGGCCTGGCAGCACGCGGCTGAGCAGGCCGATGGCCAGGCCCAGCAGCAACACCCCGATGGCGTTTTTCACGGTGTTCAGCCAGGGCCCGCTTTTGGGTAGCCAAGCTGCTCCGCCCGTGGCGATCAGCAGCAAAGGTGCCCCCATGCCCAGCCCAAGGGCGAACAGTTTCAGTGCGCCACCCAGTGCATCGCCGCTGGCGCTGATATAAAGCAAAGCCCCAGCCAGGGGTGCCGACACGCAGGGTGAAACCAACAGGCTGGAAAGCACGCCGAGCACCGCTGCGCCAAGCAGCGACCCGCCTTGCGTGCGGTTGGCGACGTTGTCCAGGCGCTGGCTCAAGGCATGCGGCAGCCTCAGTTCGAAAAGGCCGAACATGGCCAGGGCGAACACCACGAAGAACAGCGCGAATGGCCCCAGCACCCAGGCTGATTGCAGGCGAGCCTGCAGATTCAGGCCGGCACCGAAAAGGCCCATCAGCGCGCCCAGCACGGCGAAACTTGCGGCCATCGGCAGCACATAGGCCAGCGACAATGCAAGGCCACGCATGCCACCGACCTGGCCACGCAGGACCACGCCAGAAAGAATCGGCAGCATCGGCAGGACGCAGGGGGTGAAGGTCAGGCCTACGCCGGCGAGCAGGAAGAGCAGCAGCGACTTCCAGGACCAGCCCGGTTCGCTGCCTGCCTGCGCCGCAGTGGTTGGCGCAGGCCCCTGCCCATCGATGCTCAGGCGTTCGGTTTGCGGCGGGTAGCACAAGCCCTTGTCGGCGCAGCCTTGGTAGCCGACCAGCAGCGTGAAGGCGCGGTCATCGGTGCGAGGGATTTCGATGTCGAGCACACCGTGGTAAACCTCCACATCGCCGAAGAATTCGTCGTGCTTGGCCTCACCTTTTGGGATGTTCGGTGCGCCCAGGGCGATATCGGCCGGCTCCGTCTGGAAGTGGAAGCGGTGGCGGTACAGGTAGTAACCATCGGTGGCGACGAAGCGTAGTTTGAGGTTTTTTTCGCCGGCCTCGACCAAGCTGAGTTTGAAGGCTTCGTGTACCGGCAAGAAGTCGGCATTGTTGGACAGCGAAGCGGCGCCGAGGGTGGCGCTGGGGCGGTTGTCGAGCAGGCCCGACGCGAAAACAGGGCTGGCCAGCAGCAGGAGCAGAACGAAAAACAGGCGGCGCATGGCGGACTCGCGAGGTGGAACGTGGCCGCATGATAACGGAGTTGGCGAAGGTTGGCAGTGAAGTGGATGGCAGGGCGACACATGGCCGCTGGTGAATTCATCGCCTGTTCCGGTCTATTCGCGGCTGAAGCCGCCCTCACGCAGTGGGCAACCTCTGGGGCTTTAGCCGCGAAGAGGCAACCTCAGACCCTGAAAGCGCGCACCGCCTTGTTCAGCTCACCACCCAGGCTCAGCAACTGCTCACCTTGCTCGCGCCCTTCAGCAATTTGCTGCAAGTTGTCTTCGCCCAATGTGTGGATGCGCTCACTGTGATCTCGAATCTCGCTCACCGCGTCACTTTGCTGTGCCGTGACATCAGCGATGCGCACTGCGGTATCGGCGATCGTGCGGATGGCATTGACGATCTCATCCAGTGCGCCATCTGCTGCCTGGGCCTGGTCGGCGGTAGCCTCAGCGTGTTGCAGTTGGGCGCGCATGCCCGCCACTGACTCTCGCGCCGCCAATTGCAGGCGGTCGATCAACGCCTGGATCTCACCTGTCGCGCCAGTGGTGCGCTGGGCCAGTGAGCGCACCTCGTCGGCCACTACCGCAAAGCCACGGCCCATCTCGCCCGCACGCGCAGCCTCAATGGCAGCATTGAGTGCCAGCAGGTTGGTCTGCTCGGCGATCGAGCGAATTACCGTCAGCACGCTGCCGATGGTGGCGGATTCTTCGGCCAACTGCTCGATCATCCGCGCGTTGCCCTGCACTTCGTCGACCAGCGCTCGCAGCCCCGAAAGGCTTTGGCCGATCACTGCCTGCCCCTGTTCCACGGCGCGCCCGGCATCGCGGCTGGCGTCGGCGGCAGAGCTGGCGTCGCCTGCCACCTGCCCAATGGTCGCTTCCAGCTCCCCCAGTGCGTCGCGAATCTGCCCAGTATCGCCGGCCTGGCGCTCGGCACCCTGGTGCAGGGCGGCGCTCATGCCGGCCAGGGCATGACTGCTGCCAGCGACCTGCTCGGCGTTGTGGCGGATGGTGCCGACCAGCTCCACCAGGTACTGGCGTAAGCGGTTGAGCGATTCCTGAATGTCACGCAGCTCGCGGTTGGTCTTGCCCAATGCGATGGGCGCCGCGAAGTCGCCTTCTGCCCAGAGCGACAGTGCCGGGGCCAGGCTGGTCAAGGTGCGGGCCAAGCGCCGTTGCAGGCTGTCGATGAGCAGGGCGATCAGCAGGATCAGGCCAATCATCGCAGCCTGAATCATGCGTACTTCACTGGCAATCTTGCCGTGTTGGGCGCGCACTTGGGGCTCTAGGCTGGCAATGGCCTGTTGCACGGCAGCCAGGTGCTGGGTGGTGCTGTCGGCCAATGCCGTGCGGCGCTCGATTTGCTGGCGGGTACGCTGAAGCTCGGCGGGGTAGCGGTTCAGCAGGCTCTGCAGCTCGCGCTTGAGGCCGACCGCCACGTCTTCCTGCTGCTCGCTGGCCTGGGATTGCAAGCCCATCATGGCAGCGAAGTCGTCGCTGCCTGACTCGGCGCTGCGGGTTACCCCCAGCAGTGGCAGGCCTTCGATGACGCTGGCCTGGCTGCGGATCAGCTGCAGTTCGCGCTCGACCTCTTCAGCCAGCTCGGCGCGGCCGCTGCTGACCAGTTTGTCCCGGGCCAGCGACAAGCGGCCCAGGTGCACGCTGGCGTCGAGCACTGGCAGCAGATAGCGCGCGGCATCGCTGCTGGCGCTGTCGCGGGCATAGGCGGCTAGCTGTTCGAGGTTGGCGCCCAGCTCACGTTCGGCCTGCAGCAGCAGCGCTTGCGGGTCGCCGGCCAGTTTGCCGGCGGCGAGCAACTCGTTGGCAGTGAAGGCTTGCAGGGTGCTCAGGCTAGGTCGCAACTGGTCGGCAAGCGCTGGTGGCCATTGGGCCAATGAGGCTTCAAGTTGGGTATTGGCCTCGACGGCCGCTGCGTGGCGCAAGGCATCGCCACTGGCAAGGTACGCCTGAACATTGCGTACGCTCTGGTTTTGGAACTGCTGCGAAAGCAACAGGTAGCGCTCCATCAGCTGGTAAGGGCGCTCCAGGGCACGTTGCGACCACCACAACGTTGCCCCCAGGGCAATGCACACGGTTACCAGCAAAAAGGTGTTGAAATTGGTCAGCCACTTCAGGCGCATAGCCACGAACTTCCTGCAGGGAGTCGAGAGATAGGTGCCTGAATTTATGGCGAATTTGTTACCGAGTGATGACGATGATGGCCTTGCGCTACTGCCGCCTAAGGTTCAACCCGCACTACGCAGTTGCGCCCTGCATGCTTGGCCCGGTACAACGCCTCATCGGCAGTACTGGCCATGCTCAGTGCGTCCAGGTCAGCGTCCAGTTGCACGACCCCAGCGCTGAAGGTGCATTGCAGATCCTTGGGCTGCGCGGGGTACAGAATCTCGGCGAAGCGCCGGCGAATCTCGTCCAGCACTTTGTGCGCGTCCCTGAGCGAGGTGTTGGGCATGACGATGGCGAACTCCTCACCACCGTAGCGGCCAATGAAATCGGTTTTGCGCAAACGTTGTTTGAGAAACAGCGCCAGGCTTTTGATCACCCGATCACCCATGGGGTGGCCGTGGCGGTCGTTGATCTTCTTGAAATGGTCGATATCGAGCATGGCGAAGCTTAGCGGGCGCCCTTCGCGGCGGGCGCGGTAGGTGCAGTCTTCGAGCAGTTGCAGAATATGCGTGTGGTTGTACAGCCCGGTCAGGCTATCGCGGACCATGCGCGCCTTCAGGTGGCGGGCACGGGCTGCACGGTTGCGCACGGTGGTGATCAGGTGGCGCGAGCGGAACGGCTTGGTAAGAAAATCGTCGCCGCCTTCGCTCATGGCGTCCAGTTGCTTGTCCAGATCATCTTCGGCAGACAAGTAGATGATCGGTAGGCTGACGTACCGGTCGTTGTGGCGGATCACCTTGGCCAGTTCAGGGCCTGAACAGGTCGGCATGTAAAGGTCGAGAATGATCAGGTCGGGTTGAAAGTCGGCAAGCTCTGCCATGGCGCCAATCGGGTCGTTCAAAGTGCGGGTCAGCATCCCGGCACCTGTCAGTACCCGTTCTGTGTGCAAGGCCTGGGTACGTGAGTCATCGACGATCAGCACGCGCAACGGATCTTGCTGGGCGTGACAGGTGATGGCTTCGAGTTTTTCCAGCAGACTGGAGGCCTCCAGCGTACCGGTCAAAAACGCTTGGCCGCCGGCCCGCACCGCAGCAAGGCGGGTGGGTGTGTCCGCTTCGTGCAGGCTGAAGAACAATAACGGTATGGGTGCCTCTTGCCCTAGTTGAGCCCGCGCGGCCAGCTCAAGGCCAGTGCCGGGGCCTGCGTAATCGACATCCATGACGATCGCCGCAGGCGGTTGTTCGGCCAGGGATGCCAGAAATGCATCGGCGCACGCCAGCGGCTGGGCGCTCAGGCCAAAAAACTCCAGTTGCTGAGCCAGGCGCTCGGCGCGTTCATGGTCATGCAGCAACAGATAGATGGGTTTGCGCACAGGCAGCAGGTCCAGCCGATCAGGCTGGTCGCCGTGGCGCAGGCGGGTGCGCGACAGGCGCTGCAATAGCTGTTCGAGCTCCCGTGGGAGGCGGTCCTTGCTCGGCTCGGCTGCTGGGGTCATGTCCTGACTACTTATTAGTGGGCTATGCAGGGGCGATGATGGCTCCATGCTAGCACTCCTTTTTGCTCTTGCACGTGCTCCGGGTCAACAAAGCTTCAAGAATCAATATTCAGTTATTGACCGATTGGTCGCTTATGCGTAAGGCAGTGTCTGCTTTATAGTGCTGCAATGCGGGCTTGTCGTGGCACCCTGGCACAGGCCTGTGGTCAAAGCCCCTAACCGTCGTGACTGATTAAGGACAAAGCCATGCTGGACTGGAAAAACCGCGAGGCCAAAGCCGAGCCCCGTGAGCGTGTGGATGGCCGTAGCGCTGCAGCCCGTAGCTACTTCGGTGGCCTCTGGAGCCGCGCCCTTGGCACGTTGATCGGCCTGTATCTGCTGGTCTGCATTGGCCTGGGCTGGTATTGGAGCGAGGAGCCGGCGTTGTTCCCGGTGCAGCAGAATGCCCAGGCTGCCGCCGAGCGCAACGGCCAGCAGATGGTGATCGGTTACACCACCGTGGAAACCCTCAAGACCGTGGCCAGTACGCTGCTGGACAAACCGGGCGGCTACATTTCCAACGACCGCTTCCCGCCTGGCCTGTGGATGGACAACATGCCGAGCTGGGAATACGGCGTGCTGGTGCAGGTGCGCGACCTGTCCCGTGCCCTGCGCAAGGATTTCGCCCGCTCGCAGTCGCAGTCCACCGAAGACGCCGACTTGGCCAAGGCCGAGCCACGCTTTAACTTCGACAATAAAAGCTGGATTCTGCCTTCGAGCGAATCGGAGTTCGAAGAGGGCATCAAGTCGCTGTCGCGCTACCAGGCCCGCTTGGCTGCTGGTGACAAGGGGGCGATTTTCTATACCCGTGCCGACAACCTGAACAACTGGCTGGGCGATGTCGCCACGCGCCTGGGCTCGCTGTCGCAGCGCCTTTCGGCCAGTGTTGGCCGTGTCAAACTCAACACCAACCTTAAGACCGAATCGGTCGTCGCAGGCCAAGCGCCGCAGGTCGATGAAGAGGTGGTGGAAACGCCGTGGCTGCAGATCGATAACGTGTTCTACGAAGCCCGAGGCCAGGCGTGGGCGCTGTCGCACCTGCTGCGCGCCATCGAGGTCGATTTCGCCGACGTGTTGGCCAAGAAGAACGCGACTGTCAGCGTGCGTCAGATCATTCGCGAGCTGGAAGCGTCCCAGGAACCGCTGTGGAGCCCGATGGTGCTCAACGGCAGTGGGTTTGGCATGTGGGCAAACCACTCGCTGGTCATGGCTAACTACATTTCCAGGGCCAACGCTGCGGTAATCGACCTGCGCCAACTGCTTTCGCAGGGTTGAGCATGGCCATCGGCGCCAACGAGGTCGCCCACCGGGCGGCCTCCGACCGCGAACTGGTGACTTGGGTGGATGCACAAGACCAGGTGCTTGGCGCTTTGCCCAGGGCCGAGCTGCGTGAGCGCGGCTTGATCGGCCGTTGCACGTTCATCCTGCTGTTCAACGGTGCCGGTGAGTTGTGCGTGCACCGGCGCACCTTGAGCAAGGCGCTGTACCCTGGGTATTGGGACGTGGCGGCCGGCGGCATGGTCGCAGCAGGTGAGGCCTATGCCGATTCGGCGGCCCGTGAGCTGGCGGAAGAATTAGGCATCGAGGGCGTCTCCTTGCGTTTTCACGAGCGCTTCTATTTCAACCAGCCCGACAACCACCTGTGGTGTGCGGTGTATTCGGCCGTTTCGGATGCGCCGCTGCGGTTGCAGCCCGAAGAAGTGAGCGAGGCGAAATTCATCAGCCTCGAGCGTGCCGAGCAGGAGAGCCTGACCAAGCCCTATTGCCCGGACTCGCTGGCGGCCTTGCAGCGCTACAAAGCCAGCCTTTGTTGACGGCTAAAGCCCATACCTGGGGTGTGCGCAGCCCCTGTAAGCGCGGCTTTTCAGCCCAATACCGGCGCTGGCGATGCCATACATCGCGTCGCTTGATTGGCAGGTCTAGCCACTTCTACACAACAGCCTGATTTATCGTTACACTGCGCGCCCTTTTCGGGCTGTCGCAGGATCTTGCGACAGTAGCGCCGCCCCTGCCAGAGTGGGGCTTCGCGGTCGGCACCCGCCGACCAGTTTTTGTCCTCAGCACAGAGGAACAAAAGTGGCCAAGAAAGCTTCTTCCTTCGCCGCCCTTGGCGGTCTCGTTTTCTCCACCGATGCCGGTCGGCACTGCCCTGACTGCAGCCAGCCCGTGGACGCCTGCACCTGCAAGCAGCAGGTCATCCCCGAGGGGGACGGCATCGCCCGCGTGCGCCGTGAAAGCAAAGGCCGTGGTGGCAAGACTGTGACGACTGTCACCGGGGTGCCGCTGCCGCTCGACCAGCTCAAGGAACTGGCCAGCACCCTCAAGCGCCGCTGCGGTACCGGCGGCGCACTCAAGGAGGGTGTGATCGAGATCCAGGGCGACCACGTCGAGCTGCTGATTGCCGAGCTGATCAAGCAGGGTTTCAAGGCGAAAAAGTCCGGCGGCTGACCAGCCCACGCTTTTTTGCCCAACGCTTTCTAAACTCGTTGTCGTGACCAGGGTCTACCCCGGGGGCACGGACTAATCGTCATTTTTGGCTTTTACACTGCGCCCGCCTGCTTGTGGGGCAGTGTCTTGCACTTATCTATAGGGGACTTGAATGTCCGTACGACGCACACGCAAAGACGATGGTAGCCAGTGGACTGTGGCCGACAGCCGCAGTGTGTATGGCATTCGCCACTGGGGCGCAGGGTATTTCGCCATCAATGAGGCCGGGCGCGTCGAAGTGCGCCCCAATGGCCCAGACAGCTCGCCGATCGACCTGTACGAACAGGTCGATGAGTTGCGCAAGAGCGGTTTGTCGCTGCCATTGCTGGTGCGCTTCCCCGACATTCTGCAAGACCGTGTGCGCCAGCTGACCGGCGCGTTCGACGCCAACATCGCGCGCCTGGACTACCAGAGCCAGTACACCGCGCTGTACCCGATCAAGGTCAACCAGCAAGAAGCCGTGGTGGAAAACATCATTGCCACGCAGAACGTCTCGATTGGCCTGGAGGCCGGTTCCAAGCCCGAATTGCTGGCGGTGTTGGCCCTGGCACCCAAGGGCGGCACCATCGTCTGCAATGGCTACAAGGACCGTGAATTCATCCGCCTGGCGCTGATGGGGCAAAAGCTCGGCCACAACGTGTTCATCGTTATCGAAAAAGAGTCGGAAGTTGCCCTGGTGATCGATGAGGCAGCCGAGCTCAAGGTCAAGCCGCAGGTCGGCCTGCGCGTGCGTTTGTCGTCGCTGGCCTCGAGCAAATGGGCCGATACCGGTGGTGAGAAGTCCAAGTTCGGCTTGTCCGCCGCTCAGCTGATTTCGGTGGTGCAGCGCTTCCGCGATGCCGGTCTGGACCAAGGTATCCGCTTGCTGCACTTCCACATGGGGTCGCAGATCGCCAACCTGGCCGACTACCAGCACGGCTTCAAGGAAGCCATCCGCTACTATGGCGAACTGCGCGCATTGGGCTTGCCGGTCGACCATATCGACGTGGGCGGTGGCCTGGGCGTCGACTACGACGGTACCCATTCGCGCAATGCCAGTTCGATCAACTACGACATGGACGACTACGCAGGCGTGGTGGTCGGCATGCTCAAGGAATTCTGCGACGCGCAGGGCCTGCCGCACCCGCACATCTTCTCCGAGAGCGGCCGCTCGCTGACTGCACACCACGCCATGCTGGTGATTCAAGTCACCGACGTGGAGCGGCACAACGACGAAGTGCCAACCATCGAGAACAAAGAAGCCTTGCCTGAAACCGTGCAATGGCTGGTGGACCTGCTGGGCCCGACCGACATCGAGATGGTTACCGAGACCTACTGGCGCGCGACCCACTACATGGGTGACGTAGCAGCGCAGTATGCCGATGGCAAGATCAGCCTGGCTGAGAAGGCCCTGGCAGAGCAGTGCTACTTTGCCGTGTGCCGTCGCCTGCACAACTCGCTCAAAGCCCGCCAGCGCTCGCACCGCCAGGTGCTGGACGAGCTCAACGACAAGTTGGCCGACAAGTACATCTGCAACTTCTCGGTGTTCCAGAGCCTGCCAGATACTTGGGCCATCGGCCAGGTGCTGCCGATCATCCCGTTGCACCGCCTGGACGAGGAGCCGATGCGCCGTGCAGTGCTGCAGGACCTGACCTGCGACTCCGATGGCAAGATCAACCAGTACGTCGACGAACAGAGCATCGAAACCAGCATGCCGGTGCATGCGCTCAACGAAGGCGAGGACTATCTGCTGGGCGTATTCCTGGTGGGCGCCTACCAGGAAATTCTGGGTGACATGCACAACCTGTTTGGTGATACCGACTCGGTTAATATCTACCAGAATGCCGACGGTAGTGTTTACCACGCGGGCATCGAAACCCACGACACCATCGAAGACATGCTGCGCTACGTGCACCTGTCTCCTGAGGAATTGATGACCCACTACCGCGACAAGGTAGCCAGCGCCAAGATCAGCCCGCGGGAGCGAACCCAGTTTCTGGATGCGCTGCGTTTGGGGTTGACCCGGTCCTCTTACCTTTCTTCGTGATTGGGGGGTGTTTGGCGCGGCACCTTTAGCGCCTGG